>NZ_CP117439.1:1800000-2035000 GCF_030687575.1 Pseudomonas sp. FP2309
TTTCATGGTTACGACCCATTGTTCATTCGGTTGATTAAAGTACAGGATGTTAGAGTGCGATCATGTTAAAGCGAATATTTGATGTTATCAGTGCTGGACTGGCAATTGTCTTGCTGTCACCTATTATCCTGGTTGTGGCCTTGCTCATACGCAGGAAGCTCGGTTCGCCGATCATCTTCCGGCAAGTACGCCCAGGGTTGGCTGGTAAACCCTTCGAAATGATCAAATTCCGCACCATGAAAGACTCGGCCGATGAGTCCGGTGCCCCTTTGTCCGACGCTGAGCGGCTTGGCCCCTTTGGTCGACTTTTGCGTTCTTCAAGTCTGGATGAGTTGCCGGAGTTGTGGAACGTACTTAAAGGTGAGATGAGCCTGGTGGGGCCAAGACCTTTGTTGATGGAATACCTCCCGCTGTATTCCGCTAATGAGTTTCGGCGACATGAAGTTCGCCCCGGTATCACTGGCTGGGCGCAAGTAAATGGCAGGAACTCCCTCGGATGGAAGGAAAAGTTTGAACTGGATGTTTGGTATGTTGAAAATAAAAATTTCTGGCTTGATCTGAAAATTTTGTTCCTGACTGTGAAGAAGGTTATAAAGCGAGATGGTGTAAGTGCAGAGGGTGAAGTGACAATGTCCAAATTCAAGGGGGATCAGCAGATGCGCCTTGCCATCCTCGGTGCCGGTGGTCATGGCAAAGTGGTTGCGGACACTGCTGAGGCTTGCGGCTGGAAGGAAGTAGTGTTTTTCGACGACTCATTGCCGCAGTTGACCCGTTGCGGTGTCTGGCCTGTACTGGGTGACTCCGCATGTCTGCGCAACACACTTTCTCAGTTCGAAGGTGTTGTGGTGGCTATTGGCGACAACAAAACCAGGTTGAGAATTACACTGGAGCTACAAGCGTCCGGTGCAAAAATTGCGACTATTGTACACCCGCGGGCGAACATTAGCCGCTACGCAGAAATTGCTGCTGGCAGCGTGATATTTGCCGGTGTTTCGGTCAACGCCGGTGCGGTCGTTGGGCAAGCCGCGATACTCAATACGGGGTGCAACGTGGACCATGACTGTCGATTGGGACAGGGGTGCCATGTCAGTCCGGGTGCGAGCCTTGCAGGAGCAGTGGTACTGGGCGACCTCTGCTGGGTTGGAATCGGGGCTTCTATCCGGCAGTGTATAAATGTCGGTTCGGCGGTTGTGATTGGTGCTGGAGCAGCAGTAGTTGCTAACGTAGAGGATGATGTCACCGTTGTAGGCGTGCCAGCCCGACGGCTCAAGTAACAAAATTTAAGCTCTAACGTTTGTATCCTCAATGAGCTATATTTCATAATCGCTATGTTATCAACAGGGTCTTGACAGTGCTAAATTCTCCATTTTCTCCTTGGCCATCCTTTTCGGAGGAAGAAGCCAATGCCGTTAAAGAAGTGATTTTGTCAAACAAAGTCAATTATTGGACTGGTCAGGAATGTCGAGAGTTTGAAAAAGAGTTCGCTGCGTGGGCAGGCACGTCATATGCGGTCGCACTTGCCAATGGTACTGTTGCACTGGACATCGCACTGCGCGCACTAGAGATCGGCCCTGGTGATGAAGTCGTGGTTACTTCCCGGACTTTTCTTGCCTCTGTCTCCAGCATTATTAATGCCGGTGCCACGCCCATATTTGCTGATATAGATCCTGACTCGCAAAATATTACTGCGCAGACAATACAGGCGGTTCTTACGGCGCGTACACGTGCAGTTATCTGTGTGCACCTTGCAGGTTGGCCCTGCGACATGGATCCCATTATGCAGTTGGCACAAGCGTATAAACTCAAGATCGTTGAGGATTGTGCCCAAGCTCATGGTGCTACCTATAAAGGGCGCCCGGTTGGTTCGATCGGTCATGTCGGAGCTTGGTCCTTCTGCCAAGACAAGATCATGACTACGGGCGGTGAAGGTGGCATGGTAACGACAAACGACCAGCATTTATGGTCGTTGATGTGGTCTTTCAAGGATCATGGTAAAAGTTGGAGGGCTGTTTATGAAAATTCCCACGCTTCCGGCTTCCGCTGGGTTCACGAGAGCTTTGGTACCAATTGGCGCATGCTTGAAGCTCAGGGTGCTATCGGAAGGATCCAGCTCAAGCGTATGCCTGAATGGCAGCGCCAGCGTCTGGCTTCCGCAGAGAAAATTTGGTCTTGTGCTCGAGATGTAAAAGCTTTACGTGTGCCTGCGCTACCAACAGAAATTACTCACGCCGCTTATAAATGTTACGTGTTTGTTGAGCCTGCGGCCTTGGCGGATGGTTGGAGTCGCGATCGTATCATTCAAGAAATCAATGCGCTCGGCGTTCCATGTTTCTCAGGTTCGTGCTCCGAAGTCTACCTTGAGAAGGCCTTTGAAAGAACTTCATTTCGCCCGCAACAGCGTTTGTCAGTGGCTAAGGAGTTAGGTGAAACGAGTTTGATGTTTTTGGTCCATCCAACGCTCAAAGAATCCGAAGTGGCCAAGACCTGTCAAGTATTGACAGAGGTGATGGCTCTGGCAGGTCATAGGGAACTGGCGTAAAGCTGGCTGGTATTCAATAATTATAGGTTTGGTTTCAGGAGCGGTGTTTAGTGTTTCAGGGCTTAATGGATAGACTGCGCCTTCAATTGCTGAGTCTCTCTCGCCGTCAAAAGCGGGCGATTCAGGTTTCTGCTGACATTTTGATTGTCTGGCTGGCGTTGTGGATGTCCTTCGTCGTTCGTTTAGGTATGGATTATTTTGCTTACCCTCTGGTATCTCACGGCTGGTTGTTCGTGATCGCTCCGGTTGTGTCCATTCCATTTTTTGTAAAGTTCGGCATGTATCGCGCTGTCATGCGGTACTTTGGTAACGATGCCCTTATTGCTATTTTCAAGGCTGTCACCCTCTCTTCATTATCACTAACCGTTGTTATTTATTTATTTGGCAGTCAGCAAAAAGTTGTTCCCAGATCAATTGTTTTCAACTATTGGTGGTTGAGCCTGGTTGCCATCGGTGGGTTGCGCTTTGCCATGCGCCAGTATTTTATGGGCGATTGGTTCTCGTCATCCCAAGGTAATACGCTTTCCGGTGCTGACTCACGGATGACCAAGGTGGCCATCTATGGCGCGGGTGCTGCAGGTAACCAACTAGTGGCGGCCTTGCGTATTGGCAAGGCTATGCGTCCAGTGGCGTTTATTGACGATGATCGTGGTATTTGCGATCGCGTTATTTCAGGTTTGCAGGTGTATAAACCTGATCATATTCAGAGGATGCTCGACGCTACTGGTGCTGAAGAAATACTCTTGGCCATTCCCTCTTCTACTCGCGCACGACGAAAGCAGATTTTGGGTTTTCTCGAGTCATTCCCACTTCATGTACGAAGTGTTCCTGGATTCATGGACCTCGCCAGTGGCCGCGTCAAGGTTGACGACATTCAAGATGTCGATATTGCTGATCTACTCGGTCGTGACGCGGTGCCGGAGAATCCAGATTTACTGGCTCGTTGTATCACCGGCAAGACCGTATTGGTCAGCGGTGCTGGTGGCTCGATAGGTTCTGAACTGTGCAGGCAGATACTTTCTCTCGGCCCCGTTTCGATCATTTTGTTTGATCACAGTGAGTTCAACCTCTACAGTATTTTAACCGAGTTGGAAGGCCGCGTTTCCAGAGAAGCATTGGCTGTCAAGCTGGTGCCTATATTGGGGTCGGTTAGGAATCAGGCAAAGCTGCATGAGATCATGTTGGCTTGGAAGGTTAGCACGGTCTATCACGCTGCCGCTTACAAACACGTGCCGATGGTAGAGCATAATATCGCCGAAGGCATCTTGAATAACGTGGTTGGGACATTGCACACTGCCCAGGCCGCACTGCAAGCCCAGGTAGAGAATTTTGTTCTCATATCAACGGATAAAGCGGTACGACCTACCAATGTGATGGGCAGCACCAAGCGATTGGCGGAGCTCATTTTACAGGCGCTTAGCCGTGAAGCTGAACCTCTCCTGTTTGGCGGGCAGGCGTCCTGTCTCAATAAAACTCGGTTCACTATGGTTCGTTTTGGAAATGTCTTGGGCTCTTCGGGCTCTGTCATTCCTCTTTTTCACAAACAGATCAAGATGGGTGGGCCATTAACGGTCACCCATCCAAATATCACGCGCTATTTTATGACGATTCCTGAAGCAGCGCAGTTGGTTATTCAGGCGGGGTCAATGGGGCAGGGCGGAGATGTCTTTGTTTTGGATATGGGGGAACCTGTCAGGATAATAGAGCTTGCAGAAAAAATGATTAATCTGTCGGGTTTCTCTGTTCGCTCCGAGAAGAACCCGAGCGGCGACATATATATTGAATGCACGGGGCTGCGCCCCGGTGAAAAGCTTTATGAAGAGTTATTGATCGGCGATAGTGTCATTTCCACTCAGCACCCAATGATCATGTGTGCCAGCGAGGATCATCTGTCTTGGGACGTTCTAAAAGGCAGACTTGACGAACTGTTGACTGCCGTTGAACGTGGAGATTACTCGCTCGTTCGTCAATTGCTGCGACATACCGTTACAGGCTACGTTCCGGAAAGTGATATTGTTGATTGGCTCTATCTGCAGGCATCGGGACCCAAGTAAGTGGACTGACCTATATTCAATTTATTGGGGATTTTCGCGTTCGCCAGATACAGTCGGTGGGAGTTGGAGTATTGAGCGGCGATTGATGCTCCAAGCATGGACCAGAAAATTCGCTGGTATGTTCCTACGGTTCAATGTATGTCTATTTATCTTTTTGGTCTTTGTTTGCGGAAGTCAATGATGACGTTTTGTGGTTGTTTTTTTTATTTATCGAGCTTTAATATGGTGTGTCTGTAATCAGTTATTGTTTGACCAAGGTACACATGCTAAGGGTCGCGGAATTTGATCGAAAGTTAGCAGAGAGTGGGTCTGGTATGTCTTATAAGTTCCTAACTGCCAGGTCGATGTTTAAAGTTCTTCTCATCCTGAAATTGAGTGTCTGTGAGTCAAGGTCGATGTTTAAGCCTTTCTTTTTTTGGTAAAACCCTTGACGTCAGATTGTCAGTTCAAAAGTATATACATCGCCACCATCTCATCCCTCAAGCACGACATGGTGCGGCTGCGCGATGTCAGTTAAGATGCTTGATCCTTTACCATTTTTTTGCGAAAAATAATGGTGTAATGGTGCTGGCGACGAGGCGACTTACCAATTTGTTATGATGATCACTACGGGAGTATGGAGTGTCATATCTTGTGCCTATGTCTCTTGTGCACTCCGAAGCCGCTACCCGTCAAAAAATAGGCATTTTTCCAGACGATCGTAGTTATCCATATCGGGTAGGTCAGTGCTCTCGGATCTGCTCTGGTACCTGACTCTCTCTTGTGCTCTCCCCAAAAAAGCCCCTTAGTCGTGGGGCTTTGTCAAACATCAATATTAGAATATTTTAGGTTGAATTGGACGCTGGCTGGCCACTTGAACTTAGTATCAGCCTCTCGGTGGTGCAACTAGGGATTAGGAATTGTAAACTCCGACGCGAAATTCAGAATCGTTGTGGGTGAATATTGCTCTAGTGCTTGTCTGGACATAAAGCCACTCAGAACTGCGCAGGTATTGATGCCGATCGAGTGTCCTGTATTTACATCGTTTCCGGTGTCGCCAACCATCCAGTCGGATACTGCTATATTTGATACTTGTTTGCTGATCAGAGATTCTTTCGAGTCATACTGCCCCGTGACTATGGCTTTTCTAAAATACTGCAGCAGCTTCAGCTCCTCCAGTTGAATCAATGCTTCTCCCTCAAATTGACGTGCAGTACAGATATACAAGTCTGCTTGCGTTGAAAGTGTTTTTAGTGTGCGTTCTATGTTGGGGAATGGTTTGTCTAGTGCAAGATAATCTGGAGTCTCTATAAGGTTCATCCATTTTTCTGTAAAAATATCTATATTTTTATGTGTATACATCAGCTTTTTTGCAAGGATGTCTTGGTTGCTAAAACGTGCGTGCTTCAAACTCCAGTACTCATCAAAGGTTAGCTGGGATGAACTGGCTAGCGTTTGGAATAGATTGTAGAGCCGGCATTTTGAGTCTATTAGGGTCCCGTCAAGATCAAAAAAAATGTTCATTTGATCGCCTCGAAGTACTCGATTTCTGACTTTAATCCTAGCTCAAAATCTGTTTCTGTTTCCAGTAGGTATTTTTTTATGAGCGTCGTATCGAAAATAAAATCTCTTGGGGTGGCGCTGGATGATTTTTGCGTCACTTGCACGTCTCGGCCGCTGATCGATATAAGTTGATCTAGCAGGTCTTTTATTGAGACGGTATGCCCCCCCACAATGTTTATTATATCAATGCGCTCGGTGAGCTCGACGCTGGCTAGTATTGCTGATACAACATCATCTATGTAGATGAAGCTTCGTAGCTCTGATCCGTCGCCATAGAGTTCTACTTCTTCGCCAGCTAAGATTCTGCCAATAGTCTTGGGCAAGAATTTTTGATACTGGTCTTCTCCGGGGCCATACACATGACCGATTCTGAGTGTGTGACTGTTTATGGATTTTTGCTGGACATAGTTTGCTATGATCTGTTCGCAATAAAGTTTTGACCAACCATAAAGCGTGCTCGGGCCGGTTGCCGAGCTTTCTGATATTGGCGTCGTATTTTTGTATACATCCAGTGTGCTGGTAAAAATTATTTTGCTCAGTTTTTTGAAATCAATCGATAGCAGGTTGTTGGTAAACGCTACGTTGCTGTTGCATTCATTAATAGCATTTGCAGTCGCTGTGGACTTGGGCGTGTAGGCGCCTGCGTGAATGATGACGTCAACGTCTTGGATACGCTCAATTTCTGCGTTGGTTAGTCCAAGGTCCTGCCGGTGACGTTTAAATGTTATGCTTGTCTCATTGAGATTGTGTGTCGCAGTCAGCGCAATAACGTTGCCGATGCCCCATTTTTTTATAGCTGCTTTCATTAGGTTCTTGCCGATGAACCCCGACGCTCCCGTAATCAGCAGTTTCATGGGAATATAATCCCATTGTCAATTTCACTGGCGGTTGTTAATTTTGGCGGCGTATCCATGCCTCTCAACCACATCAATTCATTTGGCAGGGGGTTGATGGTTTTATTGAGTGTCGGGAATTCGTTATATAGTGCAATGTCCTTGAATATTTTCGGCATGTTCAGTCCGGCTTCTGTGAAAAACTGCACTGTCGTAAAAAATCTGGAAATATTTATTTCCGTAGGGTTTGGCGTGCCCGATTTGTCGTAGGCCATATCTACGCCAAATATTCCATGGGGCTTTTTCGAAACGGCTTTAACTGACTGTATAGCGATTTCTGTGGCTTCTTTATTTTCACACGTCACACCGACTTTTGTTACGCCAGTTACCCCGGAGATGCTTCTGTTTCCGTGCGTCCAGGCTCTGCGCTCACGTGACTGAGCTACTACAAGCTCTCCTTCGTGCCAGATGGACAGCCAAGTGATTGTGCTGGGTGTTAGCATTTGTGCAGCAACGAAATCGCCCCAGCCGCTATAGTGGTCTATCCACGATTTGGCGAGCATGAAGTCATTTGTTGGAATTGCGCCTTTTCCGCCACCGCCTATGGATGAGGC
Source organism: Pseudomonas sp. FP2309 (assembly GCF_030687575.1). Taxonomy (NCBI): domain Bacteria; kingdom Pseudomonadati; phylum Pseudomonadota; class Gammaproteobacteria; order Pseudomonadales; family Pseudomonadaceae; genus Pseudomonas; species Pseudomonas sp. FP2309. Next base: position 1,807,583 of record NZ_CP117439.1, read on the forward strand.
GCGTAACCATATTTTTCCGTCGTCTCCAGCCAGTGTGCTGAATGCTTCCTCTAAGTCAGAGACGTTATTAATCATCTTGTTGCTTGGTACAGGAACTCCTGCGGCTTTGAACGCAAGATAAGACTTGTATTTATGGACGCAGGTATCAATAACCTCGTGGTCCGGCATAAACAAGCGTGTGCCTGTGGCCAGAATTTCATCTCTCATCAGGGATGCATGATAGATTTCCAAGTCATTCTGGAAATGTACCAAGTCGGGTTTTTCTTGGTTTAAAATGTTAAGCAGCGCATTTTTGTACTCAGGTGTATTGGCGTATGGGATATATAGTTTTCTACTGGCGTTGGATAACACGAGATCTGAGGGTTCTGATCCCATTCCGATAATTGTTTCTTTTTTATCGTCCAGTTGCAGTGATTTGATCACACCTTCAGAGGGGGCCCCGCCAGCACCTGCTATCAATATTTTTGACATTGTAAACTCCTTTGTCCTCTAGGGCCTTTTGTCTTTATGCCCTGCTTTGAATTTAGTGCATATTTTTCAGATTGAAAATCTTAAGTCGACTGCGTTTTAATTGTTAAAAGGCTTGCGATCAGCTATAGCGTGCTTTTGAGTATTGACGTTGAGCTGAGTATGGTTCTCTAGTCAGTGTTGGGAGCATTAAAATACCTTGTAACTTAACTGATTTTGACACATTGATCTGATCATCTACTGTTAAAAAGCAGCTCAGGAGCAGCTGCTTCATTTCTGTACACCAAGGAGTTTTGCCATGATTCAACGTTTCATTCTGCCATTTGCGATGTTTTGTGCGTTGGGCGCGAGCGGCCTTTCTGTAGCAGCCGCTGAGGTTCAACCCTCCAAGTCCGAGGGCGCAGTGACTAGCTCAGACACATCAACCAAGCTTAATCTAAACACGGCCGACGCCCCAACCCTAACCACCCAACTCACCGGTATCGGCGAAGCCAAGGCCCAGGCCATTGTCGCTTACCGTGAGGCCAATGGCCCCTTTACCTCGGTTGATGAGCTGCTGGAGGTGAAGGGTATCGGCAAGTCGTTGCTGCATAAAAACCGCGACAAGCTCACCGTCAATTAACCAGCAGCAGGAGCATGCAAGGGCCGGGTTATGGCCCTTGCATGAGGCCTAGACTTCGACCCGGTCCTTCAAATGCGCTCGCCTTACATCCGGTATTTTCTATGCCAGTGCCAGTGCCTCTTCTTCGGCGCTGCGCGACAGTACCAGTCCCCCCATCAGGGTGGCTAGCATGACGATGATCTGGTGTTGGGTGTCAAGGCGTTCGCCCAGGGCTTTTTCCACTTGTTTCAAGCGTGCTTCGATGACCGTGTTGGTGGCACTGGGTTCGCCGCGCTGGCCCAGTTCGGAGCACATGCTCGGTAACGGGCAGCCCTGGTGTGGGCTGATGACGTGCAATTCCGACTGGTAGCTGTCGATGAACGCGTGCAGCGGGTGTTCCTGGCTGAACAGCGTCTCGCAGTGGGCATCCAGCTCCGTCGCAGAGGCTTGCAGCGCCTTTTCTACCAGTTCGCCCTTGGACTTGAAGTGTGCGTAAAACCCGCCATGCGTGAGGTCCAGTGCTTTCATCAATGGCTGCAGGCCGGTGGCGCCGATGCCGTCGCGGCGAAAGCGTATGGAGGCTTCCTTGATGATGCGTTGGTGGGTCTGGGCTTTGTGGTCTTGGGAATAACGCATAGGAAGGCCTCGGTTACAGGCTCGTATCTTAACCAACTTGGACTTTTTTACACGCGCATTGGCGTTGGCATGGAACGTGATTACGTCTACATAACAGATTGTTCAACAATCCAGAGGTGGTCATGACGTCCGGTTTGTCTTTAGCCGACCAAATTGCACTGGAACTGCGCGCCGACATCATCGGCGGGCGGCTGTTGCCGGGGATGCCGTTGGTGGAGGCGGATCTGGTCAGGGCTTACAACGCGTCGCGCAATACCATTCGCGAGGCGCTGCATCGGCTCGGGCACGAAGGTCTGACGCGTTACGTGCGTAACAAGGGTGTGATGGTCCGGCGACTGGAACGCGCGCAGGTGCGTGACTTGTTTGTGGTCCGTCGCACTCTGGAGTTGCAGGCCATCGCCCACAGCCCTGCGCTCACCGACGAGCAAGCCGAGCGCATGCAAAATGCCATCGACGCCACCACCCTGGCCCGTGAGCGTGAGGACTGGCGCGCCGTGGCCACCCACAGTCTGGTGTTCCATCAACACATTGTCGGGTTGATGCGCAGCCCGTTGTTCGATGAGTTTTTTGCTCAAGTCATCGCCCAGCTGCGGCTGGTGTTTTGCGCCGCGCCCGATGAGCAGCGCTTTCAGTCGCCCTGGCTCGAGCGTGATCGCGAGATTTACCACTTGCTGCTTCAACAGGATAAACCGGCGGCAGGGGAGGCGATGAGCCTGTACCTGGACGATTCGGAACGTCTGTCGCTGGCCCTGTTTCTCCACCCCTGATCGAGGATCTGCACCATGTACAAAGACTATCCGGCCGCTTATCAGGTCAGCAAAGGTTCGGCGTTGCAGGTCGACGCGGCGTTTTACGAGCGCATTCGTGACCGAACGGATCAACGCCGCCTGATCGAACAATTCGAGGTGCCCATCCGCACGGGCAGGGCGTGGAAGGTGCCGGCCGGGCATGTGTTTCGTGTGACCACGCCAGTGGGGCCGCAGGTGGGTGACTTCAATGTGTGGAACGCCAATGACCCGCGCGAACGTCTTTGGGCTGCGCGTACCCGGCAGTTGCAGGGCGCGCATGTGAGCACCCATGACCGCTTGTGGTCGAACCTGCCCTTTCTGCGGCCGTTGGTGACGATCACCGATGACAGCCTGGCCGGTTACGGCATCGATGAGCACGGCGGTCGCCTGCACGATCTGCTCGGCACCCGCTGCGACCCCTATGTGAACCGCATGCTCACCGGAGAGGATTTCCATCACCATTGCCACTCCAACCTGACCCGCGCGGTGCTACCCCACGGTCTGACGGAATTCGACGTGCATGACGTGCTGAATATTTTCCAGTGCACGGGCCTCAATCACGACGACATGTATTTCATGAAAGCCTGCCCGGCGCAGAAGGGCGACTATCTGGAGTTCTTTGCCGAGATTGATTTGCTGTGTGCGTTGTCGACGTGCCCAGGCGGTGACTTGTCGCTGCCGATGTGGGGGCCGGACGCACAGGATCCGCTGACGGTGTGCCGTCCGCTGGGAGTTGAGATTTATAAGCTTGAGGATGAACTGCTGAACGGCTGGAGCCAGCCTGAACGTGCTGCCTACAACGGGCAGCACGGTTTGCATATTGCCAAGGCTGCTTGGGAGTAACCCAAGGTTCAGCGATCCTGCGCGTCCTTGGCATCCGCCTGGGCGTTGCGCTCGGCCACGCGTTTGCGTTGTTCGTCGGTGAGTTCCACCTTGTTGGCGCTGTCACGCAGCATCATCAGCCCACCGACGATCGACCCGATCGCAACCACCATAATCAACCACGCATACCACGGCATAAGGCTCTCCTTGAGGCAGCTTGCCGTGGGAGAATTTTCCCACGGTAATAACTGCTTTGAGTTACGGGCTTTCTGAGTAGTTCAGTGTAGGCCCGTTCTGCCTCGAAACCTTAGAGCCCGGTCAACATTGCGTCCACCGGTGCATCGGCACGGTCCTGCGCGGTCAGTTGGAAATAGATAAAACCCACCGCCATAAAGCCCAGGAAGATCAGGCCGATCAGCGTGTTGAACCACGCCATGGCCACCAGGCACACCACCGCCAGTACCAGCGCAATGCCGGGCACGATTGGGTAACCCGGTGCGCGGAAGGTGCGTTCCAGCAGCGGTTCGGTCTTACGCAGTTTGAACAGGCTGAGCATGCTCATGATGTACATCACGATGGCGCCGAAGACGGCCATGGTGATCATCGCCGCGGTCAGGGTCATGCCGCCCAGGTTGATCAGGCCGTCGCTGTAGATCGCTGCGATACCGACGACACCACCGGCGATGATGGCGCGGTGCGGTGTCTGAAAACGCGACAGCTTGGCGAGGAAAGACGGCAGGTAACCGGCGCGAGCCAGGGCAAAGAACTGGCGAGAGTAGCCGAGGATAATCCCGTGGAAGCTTGCCACCAGACCGAACAGGCCGATCCACACCAGCATGTGCAGCCAGCCGGAGCTGTCGCCGACCACGGTTTTCATCGCCTGTGGCAGCGGGTCGTTGATGTTCGACAGGGTGCGCCAGTCACCCACGCCGCCGGCGAAGAACATCACGCCCATGGCCAGGATCACCAGGGTCAGGATGCCGCTGATGTAGGCCTTTGGAATGGTGCGCTTGGGATCTTTCGCTTCTTCAGCGGCCATGGCCGCGCCTTCGATGGCGAGGAAGAACCAGATGGCGAACGGAATGGCCGCAAACATGCCGGCAATCGCCGGTGCGCCAAAGGTGTCGGAGCCGGCCCAGCCATTGAGGGCGAAGTTGCTGAAGCTGAAGGCCGGGGCGACGACGCCCATGAACACCAGCAACTCGGCGACGGCGAGCACGCACACCACCAGTTCGAATGTGGCGGCGAGTTTCACACCGAGGATATTCAGGCCCATAAACACGATATAGGCGCCGACGGCCGCATGTTTGGGGTCCAGTGCCGGAAACTGCACATTCAGATACGCGCCGATGGCCAAGGCGATGGCCGGTGGCGCGAAGACAAATTCGATCAGTGTGGCGAGGCCGGCGATCAAGCCTCCTTTCTCACCGAAGGCGCGGCGGCTGTAGGCAAATGGCCCGCCGGCATGGGGAATCGCGGTAGTCAGCTCGGTGAAACTGAAGATAAAGCAGGTGTACATTGCGGCGACCATCAACGAGGTCACCAGAAAGCCCAAGGTCCCTGCCACGCCCCAGCCATAGCTCCAGCCGAAGTATTCCCCGGAAATCACCAGCCCGACGGCGATCCCCCATAAATGCAGGGTGCCCAAGGTGGGTTTGAGTTGTGTGTTCATCGTGCTGCGCTCCCTGAACGGTTTGGAATGATTCAAGGTGTTGCAGCGGGCATGCCAGCCTGAGAATCATTGTCGTAAAGCGGCGCAACTGTCGCCTGGGGAACGGTTTGGCGTTTGAATCTTTCCAGCCTCGCACCAGTTGGGTGCAGTGGTGTTGCAACTGCCGTCATCGCGGGCAAGCCCCATCCAGTAAAAATCCCCCTGTAAACCGCGCATAAAGCCACTCTTTACGCCGTCTTTACGCCCCGCCCACGCCCTCGCTCTCGTTCCTTTACGCCACTCCTGCGGACAATTGCCCCACACGCGGCACTCGCCGCTAAACGGAGAGACTTCCATGAGCGTTCTGGACGGGGTGTCACTGCTATTGGCCGTGGCGCTGTTCATTTATCTGCTGGTTGCGCTGTTACGCGCGGATCGGAACTAGGAGCAGGCTATGCACAGTTATGACTATTGGCTGATCATCGCCTTCTTTGCCTTGGTACTGGTGCCGGCGCCGTTCCTGGGGCGGTTCTACTACAAGGTGATGGAAGGCCAGCGCACGTGGCTCAGCCCGGTGCTGGGGCCTGTCGAGAGGGCCTGCTATCGCCTGTCGGGCGTGGACGCGCAGCAGGAGCAGAGCTGGCAGAAATACATGCTGGCCTTGCTCGCGTTCAACCTGGCGGGTTTCTTATTGTTGTTCGCGATCCTGCTGTTCCAGGACTATCTGCCGCTGAACCCGCAGAAATTGCCGGGCATGGAATGGACACTGGCCTTCAACACCGCGGTCAGTTTCGTCACCAACACCAACTGGCAGTCCTACAGCGGTGAGGCATCTCTGAGCTACCTCAGCCAGATGGCCGGCCTGACCGTGCAGAACTTCGTCAGCGCGGCCACCGGTCTGGCAGTCCTGGTCGCGTTATGCCGTGGGATCGGTCGCAAATCGGCGCAGACCTTGGGTAACTTCTGGGTCGATATGACCCGCGCCACCCTCTACGGGCTGTTGCCGTTGTGCCTGGTGTTTGCGCTGTTCCTGGTGTGGCAGGGCGTCCCGCAGACCTTCGCCCACTACGTGGATGCCGTGACCCTGCAAGGCGTGGATCAGGTGATCCCCCTCGGCCCGGCCGCCAGTCAGATCGCGATCAAGCAATTGGGCACCAACGGCGGCGGCTTCTTTGGCGTCAACTCGGCGCATCCGTTTGAAGACCCGACTGCGTGGGCCAACCTGTTCGAAGTGGCCTCGATCATCCTGATCCCGGTGGCGCTGGTGTTTACCTTTGGCCATTACGTCAAAGACCTGCGTCAGAGCCGCGCGATTCTTGGCTGCATGCTGGCGCTGTTCCTGATCGGCGGCGCGACGTCGCTGTGGTCCGAGTACCAGCCCAACCCAACCCTGAACAACCCGGCCGTGGAGCAGACCGCGCCGCTGGAAGGTAAGGAAGCGCGCTTCGGCACCACGGGTACGGTGCTCTGGTCGGTGACCACCACGGCGGCGTCCAACGGTTCGGTCAACGGCATGCAAGACAGCCTCAGCCCGCTCAGCGGAATGGTGGCGCTGGTCAACATGATGGTCGGCGAAGTGATCTTCGGCGGCGTCGGCGCCGGTATGTACGGCATGTTGCTCAACGTGTTGATCGCGGTGTTCCTCGCCGGCCTGATGATCGGTCGCACCCCGGAATACCTCGGCAAGAAGCTACAGGCCAAGGAAGTGCAACTGCTTGTCGTGACCTTGTTGGTGATGCCGGTTGGCGTGCTCGTGCTCGGTGCCATTGCTGCCAGCCTGCCAGGCCCAGCCGGTGCCATCAGCAACCCCGGCCCGCACGGTTTCAGTCAGTTGCTCTACGCCTACACCTCGGCGAGCGCCAACAACGGCTCGGCGTTTGGCGGTTTCAGCGCTAACACCGCGTTCCACAACCTGATGCTGGGCCTGGGCATGTTGATCGGCCGCTTCGGTTACATCCTCCCGGTACTGGCCCTGGCCGGCAGCCTGGCGATGAAAAAGAGCGCACCGATTGGCCAGAACAGCTTCCCCACCCACGGCCCGCTGTTCGTGACCCTGTTGACCGTGACCATTTTGCTGGTAGGGGGCCTGACTTTCCTGCCGACGCTGGCGCTGGGTCCTATCGCCGAACACTTGAGCATGGGCTTCTGAGAAGGGATATGAACATGAATATGCCTGCAAAAAACGCGGCCCCGGTCAAACCCCAGGAGCCTGCCAAAACCGCCATCTCTGCTCTGTGGCGCCCGGCGCTGGTCCAGGCGTTCGTCAAGCTTGACCCGCGCCAGCTGAAGCGCTCGCCGGTGATGCTGGTGGTCGAATTGACTGCGATCCTCACCACGGTGCTGTGCTTCGTGCCTGACACCACCGTGCCGACTTTCGTTGCCGTGCAGATCGCCGTGTGGCTGTGGTTCACCGTGCTGTTTGCCAACTTCGCCGAAGCCTTGGCCGAAGGGCGCGGCAAGGCGCGCGCCGACAGCCTCAAGGCCGGCAGCGAAGGCCTCAGCGCACGGCGCAAGGAAGCCGATGGCAGCTTCAAGGTCGTGCCCGCCACCAGCCTGCGCAAAGGCGATGTGGTGCGCGTTGCCGCCGGGGAGATGATCCCCGGCGATGGCGAGGTTGTCGAAGGCATCGCAGCGGTCAACGAAGCGGCGATCACTGGCGAATCCGCTCCGGTGATCCGCGAGTCCGGCGGCGACCGCTCGGCAGTCACCGGTAACACGCGGCTGGTCTCGGACTGGCTGCTGATCCGCATCACCGCCAACCCCGGCGAGTCGACCCTGGACCGCATGATCGCGTTGGTCGAAGGCGCCAAACGCCAGAAAACCCCCAACGAAGTGGCGCTGGATATCCTGCTGATCGGCCTGACGCTGATCTTCCTGTTGGTGGTGGTGACCCTGCAGCCGTTCGCCCACTTCGCCAATGGCAGTTTGCCGCTGGTGTTTCTGGTCGCACTGCTGGTGACGCTGATTCCTACCACCATCGGCGGCTTGTTGTCGGCCATCGGCATCGCCGGTATGGACCGCCTGGTGCGCCTCAATGTGATCGCCAAATCCGGCCGCGCCGTGGAAGCTGCCGGCGACGTGCATGTGTTGCTGTTGGACAAGACCGGCACTATCACCTTTGGTAACCGTCGCTGTGCGGCGGTGGTGGCGGCGCCTGGCGTCAGCGCTCGCGAAGTGGCCGAAGGCGCGCTCTTTGCGTCCCTGGCGGACGACACGGCGGAAGGTAAATCCATCGTCGAGTACCTGCGCGCCTTGCATCCCCAGGCTGAGCCATCCGCCGATGAACTGACGGCCGTGCCGTTCAGCGCTGAAACCCGGTTGTCCGGTGTCGATTACCAGGGCCGTGTGTTCCGTAAGGGCGCGGTGGATTCGCTGCTGGCATTCATAGGCCAGCAGCGCAGTGAGCTGCAACCGGCGCTGTCGCGGGAAATCGACAAGATCGCCCAAAGCGGCGGCACGCCGTTGCTGGTCTGCGCCGATGGCAAACTGCTCGGTGCGATCCACCTGAAGGACGTGGTCAAGCCCGGCATCCGCGAGCGGTTTGCTGAGCTGCGCAAGCTGGGCATCCGCACCGTGATGGTGACCGGCGACAACCCCTTGACCGCCGCCGCGATTGCCGCAGAAGCAGGCGTGGATGACGTACTGGCCGAAGCCACCCCAGAGAAAAAACTCGCACGTATCCGCCATGAGCAGAACGACGGTCGCCTGGTCGCCATGTGCGGTGACGGCGCCAACGACGCGCCGGCGCTGGCCCAGGCCGACGTGGGCATGGCGATGAACGATGGCACCCAGGCCGCCCGCGAAGCCGCCAACATGGTTGACCTCGACAGCGATCCCACCAAGCTCTTGGATGTGGTGCAGATCGGCAAAGAGTTGCTGGTGACCCGTGGCGCGCTGACCACGTTTTCCATCGCTAACGACGTGGCCAAATACTTCGCGATCCTGCCGGCGCTGTTTGCCGCGATCTACCCGCAGTTGGGCGTGCTCAACGTGATGCATCTGCAGAGTCCGCAAAGCGCGATCCTCTCGGCCATCGTGTTCAACGCGCTGATCATCGTGGTACTGATTCCCCTGGCGCTGCGTGGCGTGCGGGTGCAGGCGGCGAGTGCGGCAGCGTTGCTGCGGCGCAACCTGTTGATCTACGGCCTGGGCGGACTGCTGGTGCCGTTCGTGGGTATCAAGGCCATCGACATGCTGTTGACCGCGTTGCACCTGGTGTAACCCGAACGATGCTTTTGTGGCGAGGGAGCACACTCGCTCGCCACAGGGTTTCTCGACTCAATTGAGGATTTGAATATGTCCAACATCATCCGCCCGGCCCTGAGCCTGCTGGTGCTCATGACCCTGATCACCGGCGTGGCGTACCCGTTGGTGGTGACCGGCGTCGCTCAAGTCGCCTTCCCGGACCAGGCCAACGGCAGCCTGGTGCGCGATGCCAGTGGCAAGGTGCGCGGCTCCAGCCTGATCGCCCAGGATTTCACCGGTGACAGCTGGTTCCACCCGCGTCCTTCGGCCGGCGCTTTTGCGACGGTTTCCAGCAGCGCCAGTAACCTCGGCCCGAGCAACCCGGCGCTGGCCACTCGGGTGTTCGACGACGCCGGCAAGCAACTGGTGCCCAGCCAGGGACCGGTGCCGTTGGCGTCACTGACTACCTCCGGCAGCGGTCTTGATCCACACTTGCCACCCGAGGCGATTGCCTATCAACTGGCGCGGGTGGCGGCGGCGCGAAATGTACCGGTGTCGACCTTGCAACAGTTGCTGGATGCACACATCGAAAGCCCGCTGGTAGGGCCACCGGTGGTGAATGTCCTGGCGCTGAACATGGCGCTGGAAAAGCTGTAACGCTTGATACTGATATCGCGGCCAGATCGAAACACCCTAACCACCTGAAGGAACCCCAACGCATGAGCGATTCCGGCCGCGCCGATGCCTTGTTAGCCGACTTACCCCGCAACGGCCGTGGCCGGCTCAAGGTTTTCCTGGGCGCAGCGCCAGGGGTGGGCAAAACCTACGCCATGCTCCAGGCGGCTCACACCCAACTGCGCCAGGGTGTGAAGTTGATCGCCGGGGTGGTCGAAACCCACGGCCGCGCCGAGACCGAAGCCCTGCTCAGCGGCCTGCCGCAACAACCGTTATTGCGCAGCGAATACCGTGGCGTGATGCTCGAAGAAATGGACCTCGATGGCTTGCTCGCCGCCAAGCCCAAGCTGGTGCTGGTGGACGAACTGGCCCACAGCAACGCCCCCGGCAGCCGCCATGAAAAACGCTGGCAAGACATTCAGGAACTGCTTGCCGCCGGCATCAACGTCTTCACCACGGTCAACGTCCAGCACTTGGAAAGCCTCAATGATCAAGTGCGCGGTATCACCGGGGTGCAGGTGCGCGAAACCCTGCCCGACTGGGTGCTGCAAGAGGCCGACGAACTGCTGCTGATCGACCTGCCATCCCGCGAACTGTTGGAGCGTTTGCGCGACGGCAAGGTGTATGTACCGGAGCAGGCCCGCGCGGCCATCGACGCGTTCTTCACCCAGACCAACCTGATGGCCCTGCGCGAGCTGGCCATGCAGACGGCTGCCGCCCACGTCGACGATGACCTGGCCCAGGGCTATCGCCAGCTCGGCCAGGCGGCCCCGGCGGTGCGAGGTCGGTTGCTGGTGGGGGTGGATGGCGACGCGCAGGCCGAACGGCTGGTGCGCCATGCCAGCCGCGTGGCGCAGCGTCGCCATCTGCCTTGGAGTCTGGTGCACATCGACAATGGCCGCGCGCGGGATGAGCAGTCGCGCCTGCGCTTGCAAAATGCTCAGCAGCTGGCCGAACGACTGGGCGGCGAAGTGGTGCTACTGCGGGCGGGGGAGGTCGCCAAGACCCTGATCCAGCACGCCGCCGAACGTCGCGCCAGCCTGGTGCTGGTGGGGCAGTCGCGCATGCGTTGGCGTCGTCGCCTGTTTGGTGGCGGCCTGGCCGCGCGGCTGTTGCGCCAGGCACGCGGCCTGGAAATCAACGTGCTCGACAGCGACGACATCCCGGCAACGCCACGCATGCCGCAGGTACGTGGGCTGGTGTGGTTCGATTACCTGCTCGCGGTACTGGCGACGGTGGTTGCGGCCGCCGTGGCCTGGGGGGTTTCCAGTGCGCTGCCGCTGCCGAATATCTCGCTGGTGTTTCTGGCCGCCGTGTTGCTGGTGGCGGTACGCAGCAGTTTGGGACCGGCCCTGGCGTGTGCGGCGTTGTCATTTCTGACGTACGACTTCCTGTTTATTCCGCCGAATTTTTCTTTCTCCATCCAGCGCGAAGAAGATGTGCTGACCCTGCTGTTCTTTCTGTTGATGGCAGCGCTCACCGGCAACCTTGCCGCCCGCCAGCGCCGACAATTGCAAGCCCTGCGCGATACCCAGGAAGAAACCAGCGAACTGCTCGACCTGTCACGCAAACTCACCGCCGCCACCGACCGCCAAGCTGTTGTCAGTGCGGCCGCCCATCATCTGGAAGGCTGGAACGACCTGGACCTGTGCCTGATCAATCGCGATGGTCAGGGCGGTTGGACGATCGAAACCGGCGGGCCGCTGACCCTCAACGAGGCCGAACGCGCCGCCGCCGACTGGGCGTGGCAGCATGACCAACCCGCCGGCATGGGCACCGGCACCTTGCCGTTTGGACGCTGGTGGTGGTGGCCGCTGTCGGGTGAAGAAGGCCCGTTGGGCTTGCTCGGTGTCAGCGCCAAACCGGGCCTGGAGTTGAGCGGCCAACGCCGGCGGTTACTCACCGCGTTGAGCCAACCGCTGGCCCAGGCCCTGGCCCGTGCGCAGCTGGCGCAGGAGCTGGAATCCGCGCGTCTGCACGGCGAAACCGAGCAACTGCGCAGCGCCTTGCTCGCCTCGGTGTCCCACGATTTGCGCACGCCGTTGACCTCCATGCGCGGCAGCATCGACAGCCTGCTGGCGCTGGGTGAGGCCATTCCCCTGGAGGACCGTCGCGAGTTGCTTGAAGGCACACGCGATGAAGCCGAACGCCTCGACCGCTATATCCAGAACCTGTTGGACATGACACGCCTGGGCCACGGCGCCCTGAAGCTGGCGCGTGATTGGGTGTCCCCCGGCGATATCGTCGGCAGCGCCCTTGGCCGCCTGCGCGCGGTGCTGGCGCCGCTGCAGGTGAGCACCGATGTGCCGCCTGAACTGCCGTTGCTGTATGTGCATGCGGCGTTGATCGAGCAGGCGTTGGTGAATGTGCTGGAAAACGCCGCGCGCTTTTCGCCGCCCCAGGGTCGCTTGCAACTGAGCGCCGGGGTGTCGGATAACCAACTGTTTTTTGCCGTGGCCGATGAGGGGCCAGGGATTCCCGAAGACGAGCGCGCGAAGATTTTCGATATGTTCTACACCGCTGCGCGCGGTGATCGAGGCGGGCAGGGCACGGGGCTGGGGCTGGCGATTTGCCAGGGCATGGTCGGGGCGCACGGCGGGCATATCGCCGTGGCTGAAGGCATTGACGGGCGTGGCACCTGTATCACCTTGTTCCTGCCGTTGCCGACACAACCTGGCCTGGAGCGCGAGTCGTGAGCTACCCTCTGTTCTCCACGGATTTTGATTGGACACCATGAGCCAGACCGCAACGATTTTGGTCATTGACGACGAACCGCAGATCCGCAAATTCTTGCGCATCAGCCTGGCCTCCCAGGGCTACAAAGTGATCGAGGCCGGCACCGGTAACGAAGGCCTGGCCCAGGCCGCGTTGAGCAAACCGGACTTGCTGGTGCTCGACCTCGGCCTGCCGGACATGGACGGCCAACAGGTGCTGCGTGAGTTTCGTGAATGGTCGACGGTGCCGGTGCTGGTGCTGTCGGTGCGTGCCAGCGAAGGGCAGAAGGTCGAAGCCCTCGACGCTGGCGCCAATGACTACGTGACCAAGCCTTTTGGCATTCAGGAGTTCCTGGCTCGGGTGCGCGCGCTGCTGCGTCAGGCGCCCGCCGGTGAGGCCCAGGAAGCGGCGTTGAGTTTCGGCCCGTTAACGGTGGACCTGGCCTATCGCCGCGTGTTGCTCGATGGCGCTGAAGTCGCGTTGACCCGCAAGGAATACGCGGTGCTGGCGCAATTGGCGCGGCATTCGGGGCGGGTGATCACCCAGCAGCAATTGCTCAAGGATATCTGGGGGCCGACCCATACCGAAGACAGCCATTACTTGCGCATTGTGGTGGGCCATCTGCGCCAGAAACTGGCGGATGATCCGACTCAGCCACGGTTTATCGTGACGGAGGCGGGGGTGGGGTATCGGTTGTTGGAGGCATAGCTGCCGGGCGTTTGAGGCGATGCGACCCAGGACGAAAAATCGCACCTGTGGCGAGGGGGCTTGCTTGCGCTGGGCTGCGAAGCTGCCCTAAAAGCCGGGCACTGAGGCGTGTCTGGTGCAGCGCATTCGTCTGTTATTGGGGGCGCTTCGCACCCCAGCGCGGGCAAGCCCGCTCACCACAACAAGCCGGATCACCACGATCCCTATGGTGAACGGGCTTGCCCCGCGCCGACGTCGGTTCAGGCGCGCAAACGCTCAGGGCTGCTCACTCTCATATCGATCCAACGTATCACTGGCAATTTCCCGCCCCAGGGCGATCAGCTCGGGCGCTTTGTAGAACTCGAAAAAACGGCACACCCGCTTCGGTACGTTGATCAACACATCCGGCGGGTAGCCCGCGATCTTGTACTGGGCCAGCGACGTTTGCATCACCTCGAAGCTCTGGTTGATCAGGTCCAGCAGCGACGCCGGCCCTACGTTATCGATGATGAACGACCCGGTGGCCGATTTCGGCGCGCCGGGCTTTTCCGGTGCGGCGGCAGGTTGTTGGGACTCGGGTTCAGCTGACTCCAGCCAGGGGTTGATCTCGGCCGCCTGGGCCTGCAAGGCTTCCTGCTCAAGCTTCATCAACTGTTCGGCCTGCTTGCGCCGAAACGGCAGGTGCGAACCCAATGACTTCGCCAGGCTGTTGAAGCGGCTCTTGAACGCAGGCGGGCGTTGGATCACCGGCAAGTGGTAGTGCTTCTGGTTGGTTGCGTTGAGATTGACCGCGATGATCAGGTCGCAATGGCTCGACACCACCGGCACAATCGGCAACGGGTTGAGCAGGCCGCCGTCCACCAGCATGCGGTTGCCTTGCATCACCGGGGTGAACAGGCTGGGGATCGCCGCCGAGGCACGCATGGCCTGGTGCAGGCAGCCTTCCTGGAACCAGATTTCCTGCTGGTTAGTGAGGTCGGTGGCCACGGCGGTGTAAGGGATGCGCAGCTCTTCGATATTGATATCGCCGACGATCTTGCGGATCTGTCCGAAGACTTTCTCTCCACGGATCGCGCCCAGGCGAAAACTCACGTCCACCAGGCGCAGCACGTCAAGGTAATCCAGGCTTTCAATCCAGTTGCGATACTCATCGAGCTTGCCGGCGGCGTAGATGCCACCCACCACGGCGCCCATGGAACAGCCAGCGATGCAGGCGATATCGTAGCCGCGCCGTTCGATCTCTTCGATCACTCCGATATGGGCGTAGCCCCGGGCACCACCGGAGCCCAGCACCAAGGCAACACGTTTCTTCATGGTTCATGTCCTTTATCGGCAGGTGCCCACAATGCACCTATTGAGGGGACGGCTTCAATCTTCGCGCACTGTGCAATATTTTTGCAGAATAGGGACCGGGCTCGGGTATGCTCTGGCAATAGGTACGATCGATTTCAGGCTAAGGACAAGGCACTTTTTGTGGTAGGCAACGTCTACACCGTACGACTGTTTTTCTTTATTTTGAGGTGTCATCGATGAAAGCCTGGATGTGTGTGCCTGTGATTCTGTTGGCCCTGGCCGGTTGTGCCGGAAAAACCGCCTACCGCGACAGCTGCGGCGCGCAACTGGACGCCGCCTGGAAAGAACTGGACCTGGCCAAGGCCGAAGGCTTTGCCGGTACCGTAAGCTACTCCAAGGCGCTGTCGTTGTTGACCGGTGCCAAGACTCAGCAGCAGTTTGAGGCGTTTGAAGGTTGCTCCAACAAGGCCGAGAAGGCACGTTTCTATATTCGTGAGTCCCGCGCCGGGCGTTGAGGCGTCTTAGCCAGTCGGCATTTTCATCGAAAAGTGAGGGCAGGATGTCAGCGTTGGTCGATCAGTTAGTCGCTCAGGTTATTGGCCTGGAAGTGGGGTTGCTGAGTTGCCAGGCGCGCCTTGCTGCCGTCACTGATGATGAAGCGTTACATGATTTGCGCACTACTGTGCGACGCCTGCGCAGTCTATTGCGCCCCTTGCGTGGGCTGCCAGGCGTCGAGCAGTTGGAAGTGGCCGCCAGCGCCGTCGGCCAATTGACCACGCCGCTGCGCGATCGTGAAGTGCTGGCGGCCTATCTGCATCAGCATGGTCACCACGCTGCAGCGGATCGCCGCTTGCGTCTGCAACCCGATGCCTATCGTCACGTTGCGCACAGCGCTGAAGTCTCACAGTTGCTGCTGATCCTGGATGCCTTCCCGCGATTTATCCGTGCTTCCCAGCATCAAAAACTCCTCAAGGGCCTGCGCTCGCGCATTGAAAAACGCCTGGCCAAGCAATGGCGCGCACTTGAGGCGGCCTTGAAGGACCCCGAGCATGATCGCCACCGTCTGCGTTTGTTGATCAAGCGTGTGCGCTACGCCGCTGAAGCCTATCCCGAACTCGACAAATTACCGGCCAAGGCGGTGCCGCGGTTGAAGCAAGCCCAGGCAGCTCTGGGAGATTGGCACGACTGCTGGCAGTGGTTGGCCCAAGCCGAACATCAAGTGGACCTGCAGCCCTGTGTGGCGGTGTGGCATCAAACCATGGCCAAGGCTGAAGGGCAGGCCGACCGCGTGCTGGACAAACTCAGCGCTGATTGTTTCTGAGCCGGTCCGGCTTTTGGCCGGAATGGGCGCTGCACCCTGCCAGCGCGATGGATAAGATCCTCCTCTGTTCTCTTTGACGTGAGGTCACCATGCGCTTCAGTGATTTGCTTGACGCTGCCCGTAGCCACCCGCTGGATGTCACCATTCCCGCCGAATGGGCCCAGGGCCGCGCGACCTTTGGTGGTCTGGTCGCCGCTTTGCAATATGAAGCATTGCGCGTCCAGGTGCCTGCCGATCGTCCATTGCGCTCGCTGGCGGTGACCTTCGTCGGCCCGGTGGCGCCTGACGTGCCCGCCAGTTACCACGTCGAGGTGTTGCGCGAGGGCAAAGCGGTCAGCCAACTGCTCGGGCGCGTGGTGCAGAACGGTGAAACGGCGACGCTGGTGCAGGCCAGCTTCGGTGCGTCCCGTGAGTCAGAAATTGATGTGGCCAGTGAAGCGCCGCCAGTGTTCAAACATTGGGACGAGTGCCAGGAACTGCCCTATATCAAGGGCGTAACCCCTGAATTCATGCGGCATATGGCAATGCGTTGGAGTGTCGGCGGGCTGCCATTTACCGGCAATAAATCCCGCGACATGGGCGGCTGGGTACGCTTGCGTGGTGACGTAAAAGAAGAACCCCTGACCGAAGCGCATATCCTCGCCCTGGTCGATGCCTGGCCCCCGGCCTTGCTCCCGCACCTGAAAAAACCGGCGCCGGGCAGCACCCTGACCTGGACCATCGAGTTCATCCAGCCCTTACAAAACTTGACGACCCTCGATTGGTGCCAATACCACGTCACGATCGAACACGCCCGCGACGGTTACGGCCACGCCGCCGCCGCGCTATGGAGCCCCACCGGCGAGTTGATCGCCATCAGCCGTCAGACCGTGGTGGTCTTCGCCTGAGCCTCAGTGGCGATGGCGCTGCCGCCAGGCGCGCCACCAACCACCGCTCAACACAAACCGCGGGAACGTCACAAACTGCTCGACCACCAGGCGCTGCACCGCATCTTTACGATCACTGAACGGCTCACTCGCCTCGGCTTCCAGGCTATGGCCGTGACGCTGCAGCGCCAGGCCCGCGAGGAGACCGACGATGCCTACCGCGAAACTGGCCAGGCTCAGGCTGAACACACCCGACACGATCAACAGAAAACCAATGATGAACAGCGGCACGGCAATCATATGCAGCGCCAGATTGGTCGGGTGCTGATGGTTCTGCGGGTAGTTACGCCATTGCCAGGCGGGGAGATTGGGATGACGTTTGCCCATGATGGTGAATCCTCTGTCCGTTGAAACAACATGCAGAGAGCTTAGGTGAGCGCCGGCGGGGTGGCGAATTGGGGTTGGCTATGGGGGCTATAGACAGCAGTTTTTGGCAAATCGGTTTTATTTCTAAACGCACCGACTTTTGATCTCGTTTGATTAAGATTTTGAAGTTTATCTATAGCGTTTTGAATGGGTTTTCTGTTTTAAGACGATTCGTTAATTTGGTGTCTTTCCGGTATATAGTTGTGAGTCGCGGATATATCTAATATTTATTGTTTGAAGTAGTAGTCGTCCGGGCCGTTTATGTACACGCTCGGCCCGCTGAGTGAAATCAAATTGGCCTTGAAGATTATAGAGGCACTGTTGCTTATGGCTTCGAATGTAAAATGGTTGTTGTCTTTTTTTATTTTTACACTGAATATTTCGTGCATAGGAATGTTTCGAATTTGTAGATCTTTAATTTCATTGCATGTTATGCCTATTCTGCATGTGTTGAATCCTTTGTTTTTCCATTTTTCTGGTAGGTTGTCTGGAAATTCGGGTATATCGAACCCCATACCAATACAAGGTTGATCATTTTCTATCCTTAAAGAAAAAAGAGCTATTTTTCCAATTTCGATAGGCGTGCTGAATATCTTGTTGAAAAATACACTGCCGTCCAATTCATTCCAGTGTTTCATTTTTATTTCCTGAAAGGATAATGTTTCTTTGCGCCGGGAAGGTAACCTTTTCGAGAAATATCGGGTTGTCGATTTTTCGATGTCGAGGGGTCTGATTTTGCGGTTGGCGCGGTAGCGGGCGTAACAAACGATTTTGCCGTCGGTGGCGGTCAGCTCCTGTTGCATGCCGAGGCGGTCCAGTTGGTAACGTCAGGTTTGGCTTTTTCTTGGCGCTGTATTAATTGAGATTGCGCCTGCAGGAGTAGTTCAACTAGAGTATCAATTGATTGCGCGGTAAGGATTGAGGAAGGGGAGTCCCAATTAGGGTCTTTGATAGTTTTTATTTGAAAGTGTCCCTCGACCTCGAATGAAGGAAACCAACCTGCATCAAGTAGGAACCGGTCTGGATACTCCGCCTGAAGCATATCCTCCTTCAAATGCTGTATTTGATCTTCCATTGCAGAGTGTTTCTGCAAAGAAAGCTCATCATGAGTGATGTTGCCTTGTATGAAGCCTAACGAGATCATTTAGTTAATTTCCTGAATTCTTTTTCTGAATAGGCATTTGCTAAGGCCTGACGGATCTACCCATCCCGTTGGACTGGGCACGTCCCCGTGCGTGTTGATCGATTAGGTACATGGCGGTCCCTCGCACTGAATGATCAGGCGAGAGACTTTGGAGAGGTTTATCAGGTAAAGAAGTCGGCGCTGTTCGCCAGGACGGCTAGGAGGTTTCGCCAAAACTTCGGGTAAATGCGGGGGCCGTCGTAGGAGCTGGATTACAGGTTAAGCAGTCCTACAGCTTCAACTGGCCGATCGCCTTGCTCAACTCGCCGGCCAGGGTTGCCAGCTCATTACTGGTCGTCGCCGAATCGACAGTTTGTTGCACCGTATTTTCGGTCACATCACGGATGCTCACCACGGCGCGGTTCATCTCTTCGGCTACGTGGCTTTGCTGTTCGGCGGCGACGGCGATTTGGGTGTTGCTCTCACGCATCTGTGCCACGGCACCGGTAATTTCGGCGAGGGCGGCACCGGCCTCCTGGGCTTGTTGCACGCAGTCGTCGGCCTTGAACGAGCTTTCCTGCATAAAGTCCACGGCATCGCGCGTGCCGGCTTGAAGTGCCGAGACCATACGGGTGATTTCGTCGGTGGAGCTTTGCACGCGCTTGGCCAGGTTGCGGACTTCGTCGGCGACCACTGCGAAGCCACGCCCCATTTCCCCGGCGCGGGCGGCTTCGATGGCGGCGTTGAGGGCGAGCAGGTTGGTCTGTTCGGCGATGCTGTGGATCACGCTGACGACGCCGTTGATTTTCTGGCTGTCTTCGGCGAGTTTCTGGATCATTTCGGCGGTCTGTTGCACGCCGCTGGACAGCCCGGCAATCGAGTGTCGTACCCGGGTCACCACCTCCTGGCCACTGCCGGCCAGGGTATCGGCGGTCTGGGACAAATCCCGGGTGGCACCGGCGTGCTGGGCGATATGGTGGACGGTGGCGGTCATCTCGTTGATGGCGGTCGCCGCCTGGTCTGTTTCGCTTTGCTGGCCAAGCATGCCGTGTTGCACCTCGTTCATGCTGCTGGCCAGGCGCGCGGCGCCCTCGTCCAATTGCCGCGCAGTGCGTGCCACGGTGCTGACCACGCGCTGGTAGCCGGCCTGCATGGCGTTGAACGCGCTGGCCATCTGGCCGACTTCGTCCTTGCACGCCAAGGGCACACGTGCCGACAGGTCGCCGGTTTTCTCGACGTGCAGCATCACATCCTTGAGGGTGTTGAGCTGGCTGAGCAGGAAGCGGATCAGTAACTGCGAAGCACCGAGCATCGCGAGCATCAGGATCAGGACTGCCACGGCGTAGTTGGCGAAACGGTCGCTGAACACCTGGCTCAAGCTGGGCGCGTAGGCGAGCACTGCTACGTATTGCCCATCAGGGCGGGCGATCACTTCAGCGCCCATCAATGGGTTTTCGCCCAGCAGCGGCATGTGGTTGAGTTCGACCCAGCCGGTTGTGGTGCTCAAGACTGACAGATCCAGATCGCCCAGGCGTGGGACCTGGCCGCGTGCAAAGGTCAGCCACCGCTCGCCCTTGGGCAACGGTTTGTCGGCCGGCCAGGCGCCCAGCAATTGCCCTTGGGCCTGCGCCGAGGCTTGGGACGCTGTGCTGCGCGCCTGCTGTTCGAGCTGTACGGCGTACAGCACCAACAGGAGGGTGGTGATGAAGGCGACCGCGTTGACGGCCCAGAATTTGTACTTCAGCGAGATATTGCTAAGCCAGGCACCCATGGAAGGTTTTCTCTGATAGCGAAACAGCATTGGCAAGGTGCCATTATTGTGCCGCTACTCGAAAAAAGCCTTTTGACATGGGTCAATGCGCCGCATCAATCCACGCTTGGCAGCCCAAAAAACGCACGGGAACAGGCGGTGCTGTGCTGAGCCAGGTCTTCCAGACTTTCGTTGCGGTGCAGGGCGACTTCGCGCAGCACCTCGGTCAGGTAGGCCGGTTCGTTGCGGCCGTTCTTTGGCTTGGGCCGCAGGGTGCGCGGCAGCAGGTAGGGCGCATCGCTTTCCAGCATCAGACGGCCGCGGGGAATTTCCCTGACCAGCGGATGCAGATGTGTCCCACGGCGTTCGTCGCAGATCCAGCCGGTGATGCCGATGTGCAGGTCGAGGTCGAGGTAGCTGAACAGCGCCTGCTGTCCGCCGGTGAAGCAATGCACCACGGCGGCGCTCAGGTAGTCGCGGTAGTCTCTGAGGATTTCCAGCAGGCGTTGATTGGCGTCACGCTCATGGAGAAACACGGGTAATTTCAGCTCGACGGCAAGGGCCAGGTGTTCTTCGAGAACTTTTTCCTGCTGTGGGCGCGGTGAAAAATCGCGGTTGAAATCCAGACCGCATTCGCCCACTGCGCGTACGCGCGGCTCAACCAGCAGGCTGCGCAGACGTTGGGCGCTGTCGCCGTTCCAGTCGCTGGCAGAGTGGGGGTGAATGCCGGCGGTGCTGAACAGGCGCTGGCCGCTTTCATCGAGTTTGACGCACAGCTCCAGAGCCTGTTCGCTACCCTCGACGCTGGTGCCGGTGAGCACCAATTGTTGCACGCCGGCGGCGTAGGCACGGTCGAGAACGGCCTGATGCTTGTCGTCGAAACTGGGGTTGGTCAGGTTGACGCCGATATCAATGAGTTGCATGGTGCTATCTCCGCCTGCGGCCGGAAAGCATATCAGAGCTGTAGATTTATAAGAAAATCTAAGAACTACAAAGAGTTATAGCTGTCTTTGAACGTCGCAAGTGACATCGTGTTTGGGTGTAAGCCTTGCACTGTGGCACCGTCGTGCGCAAAGCCTGCGCTTAAAGCGCTCTGTTTCTGACCCCCAACGCCGCGTTTTTCGCGAGGGCGTTGGCCAGTATTCTTTCCGGAGAGCGGATGATCCGACCCTCGGCGTTGCTTATGTTGTGCCTGACGTTACTGCTGCCCATGGCGGCGGTTGCGCGTTTGGACGGGCCGCTGGAGGTGACCAAATCCGCCAAGGTGCGCGACCTCGCGCAAATTCGTGCCAGCCGTACCTTGCGTGTGCTGGTCAACCAGAGCCGTAACAGCTCCGGTGAAGTGCAGGGCCAGGCCATCGGCGTCGAATACCATCGCCTGCGTGCCTTCGAGCAATACCTCAATGGTCACGCCCGTGACGGCCAGGAAATCAACCTCAAGATCATTCCCAAGGCCAAGGACCAGTTGCTCGGCGCGCTGGCCCGTGGCGAGGGCGATCTGGTGGCCCCCGGTGAGTTACTGGATGCCACGGCCGCCCACAAGATCAGTACCAGCGACCCGATCGCCAGTGACATCCCGTTGTGGCTGGTGGGCGTCAAAGGCGAGCGGCGATTTACCAAACTGGAGCAGTTGTCCGGGCGCACGCTGGCCTTGACGACCGGCAGTGCGGCGGCGGACGCCATTAACCAGATCAACCAGAAGTTGGCGCTGCACAAGCAGCCGCCAATCAAAGTGGAGTGGGTCGACCCGACCCTGGCGGTGGAGGATGTGCTGGAGATGGTCCAGGCTGGGATCTTCCACCTGACCATTGTCGAGAAGCCGATTGCCGAACGCTGGGCGAAAATCCTGCCCAAGCTGCGCTTTGATAAACAGGTGGTCATCAGTGAGCCGGGCGACGAGTACTGGTTCGTGCGTCAGGACGCCTCGATGCTGCGGGCCAGTATCGATCGATTTCTCAAGACCTATCGAACGCCGGCCGATCAGGATGTGGCCTTTCAGCGCATTTACCGTCGTCTCTATCAAGTCCGTAATCCCCTGGCGCGTGTCGACCGGCAGCGTCTGGAAAAACTGCGCCCGGTCTTGCAGAAGCACGCCCGCGAGCAGGGCATGGACTGGCTGAATCTCGCGGCGCTGGCCTTCAAAGAGTCCGCCCTTGACCCCGGCGCACGTAACAGTGGCGGCCCCACGGGGCTGATGCAGATCACCCCTTCGGCGGCGCAACGGGTGGGCGTCAATAATATCGAAAGCCTGGACAGTAATGTGCAGGCCGGCGCGCGGTACCTGGCGTTGATCCGTCGTAAGTTCTTTGCCAGCCCCAAGCTCAACGAGCGTGAGCGCATGGCGTTTGTGCTGGCGGCCTACAACATGGGGCCGGAGCGTGTGCAGGGCATGCGCACCGAGGCCAAGCGCCGGGGGCTCAATCCTAACCAGTGGTTCTTCCAGGTTGAGCGCATTGCCATGGAGCAGGTGGGGATGGGAGGCGTCAGCTATGTGAATAGCGTGAACAAGTACTATCTGGCGTTCGATCGGGAGCGAGAGTCCCTGGAGCCATCAGCGACAAAAGTCGCCTCGCGTAAGTGATCGGTTTTATAGATATTTATAGGGCATTTTTTCGGCTTTTATCATTGTTTAAACTGATTAATATAGCGGCCAACCAACCCCTACTCTAAACAAGGATTATCACCATGAGCCCATTGATTAAAAGCGTCCTGTCCACTCGCGCCGGCTACGGCCTGACCCTTTTGCGCATTGTTGTCGGCATCATCTTCGCCGCCCACGGTTCGCAGAAACTCTTTGGCTGGTTTGGCGGTTACGGCCTGGCGGGCACCGCTCAGTGGATGGAAAGCATTGGCCTTGCACCCGGTACCCTGATGGCGCTGCTGTCGGGCGGTACCGAGTTCTTTGCGGGCCTGGCGTTGATCATTGGCTTGTTGGCACGCCCGGCGGCATTGGGCCTGACCATCCTTTCGGTGGTGGCGATCTTCTCGGTGCATATCCATAACGGTCTGTTCATGGCCAACAACGGTTATGAGTTCGCGCTGGCCCTGCTCGGCGGCTCCCTCGCGGTACTGCTGGAAGGTGCCGGTAAACTGTCTGCCGACCGCGCCATCGCTGGCTGATCGCGCTGCAACACCCTGGAGAGGCCCGCCATGTGCGGGCCTCTTCGTTGCTCGGGATTCTTGACACCGCCCCATCCGCTTCTCTAGGATGCCGTTCATGCGCCGATTTAAACAGCTAATTGCGGGGCGCCACTGGGTTCGATGCAGCCCGACAGAAGTCCGTCTTCCTTTGCAGAGACGGCTTCGAAATACCGCTAAAGCGCTGGTTCGGTGTTGCCTCTCACCTGCCCGCAGACTTTTGAGGCAGAGACACGACACGATGAATGCATTACGCCCCCTGATACGCTTGGCCCCGATCACCGCGGACCTCACTCAGCGCAATCCAAAAATCCTCCTGGGCGGCAAGCACCAGCCCACGCTGTTGCGTTACCTGGACGGCTGGCCACGTCGCACCGGCCGGCCGTCGGCGTTTCTGATTCAGTTCGTTGAAGACGGCGATTCCCTCGCGCGCTTTGCCACTGACAGCTTTGACCTGGCGGTTATCCAAGCGCCGAGCGCAGCCGATGCGGATGAAGTGATCCGGCAGTTGACCAGAATCGCCCGGCAAGGGTTGATTGCTCGTCGCTGATAGCGGCTCAGTAAAACACTGGCCCGTGTCGCAAACGGCGTCGCTGGCGCAGTAGCATCAGCCAGGCAACCACGCACAACGTCAATGGCATTGCCAGCGTCAGCACCAGCTTGATCGCCTGTTCTACGCGATGCACGTGAGCGTACGTCTTTACTTTCAATGCCTGTAATTCCATGGGCAAGCGCAAGCGCTCCTTGTTGAGCGCTTGTAACGTTGAGCCGGTATCCACCGCCTCGGTCCCGAGGGCAAGTTCTTGTGGATTCATCCGTTGCCATTCCCGTTCCGTTCGCTGTAGACGTTTGTGCAATTGCGTCGCCTGCTCATCATAAGCTCGGGCGGCAGCGGCACGCATTTGTCCCAGCATACTTATTGAGCTGTCTCGCGCTGCACGGGGGCGGATGCTGGCGAGCGTATCGGCGGCCGACAAATTATCCAGCGTGTTGAGCACAAACAGCGTGTTGTTGTTTGAGGCCAAGCGGCCGACTTGATCCGTGAGCAAGTCAGTGTCGGCAACCACTACCACGTGGATCTGCGTCGCTTTTTGCAGGCCGGCCGGCTGTCCTGCCAGTCCATCGGCAAAGGCTGAATAAGCCGGACCTTCGATACGGGCAGCAATCACATGGGATTGTCCTGGACCGAAGGCCTCGTCAAGCAACGGGCGTAACGTGGTCGCTGAGGTAAACCGGTCGGTTTCCAGTAGCGCGGATTGACTGGAACTTTGCAGGAGGGGCGTGAAACTAGTGCGTACTTTTTGGCGGCGTGAAAGGGCACCGCTGCTCGACACCACTGCGGTATCCAGTTTCCAGGTGCTGATATCGTGTGCGTTCATGGCTTTTCGGGGCAGCTTCAATCTGGCCGGATGTTGTACGCCGGCGTTTGCGGCATCGGGTGTCTGCGGTATCGCGTAGAGATTGTCGATGATTAACTTGTCCGCTGGCATCTCTATGCCCCAAGCGGCGAGCAGCGCATCCAGCCTGGAATTGGTTGCTGAGACAGGCAGTTCCTGCTCGCTTAACGGGTCGATAAACATCATCAGTCTGCCGCCCCTAAGTACAAATTGTTCAATGGCATATAACGCGCGCTCGGGCAGCGCTTTCGGGTGCACAACCATCAGCGTTTGGATATGTTCGGGTACGTTACCAGTGGTCGTTTCCAGGTTGGCCACATCGAAGTGCTGTTGCATTTCCTTCAGCAATTGGCTTGAAGTGTCTTGCAGCGCCAGCCCGGACAGTAGCCCGATCACCGGCGGTTCAGGGTGCTGCAACTTGAAAATCAAATGGCTGATTTCATATTCAAGCAGTGGCTCCCGATCCAGACGAAATGACTCAATGCGTTGTGCGCCGTGGCCCGCCTGCGTGCCAATCAGGCCCAGGAAGCCCATCTCGTCATCAAGGCCGAACAAGCCGGCTTTGTAGGCGTCTTCTGAAAATGGCTTGGGGTCAATAAGATGCAGGTTGATCATGCCATCTGCAGCTTTTTCGTATTCGCGAAGCAGGTCTTCGATGCGCTTGGCATAGCGCTGCAGCGCATAACTCCGTTTTGGGGTGTTGTGCGCGTTGAAGTAATACAGGTCTAACGGGCTGCTCACGGATGCCAGGAGCTGTCGTGCGGGAGAGGATAGGCTATGGATTTTCTGTTGTGAAAAGTCCCACCGTATATTCGGAAATTTGACTATCCAAGCCAGATTAAAAGCCAGGAACAGTAACGCTATGACGGTGAGTGTCATGCCAGTACGCAAGGTGGATCGCATGGTGAGCTGTCCTGCTCAGCGGTTTTTATGGTTGAGCGTGACAATCGTCGCCGCTAGAAAAGCGAGGGTCATGCTGATGTAGTAAGCGGTGTCATGAAGTGTCAGCTTGCCGTTGTCGATTGAGCTGAATCGTGAAATCGGATTCAGAGCGATCAAACTATCGATTATCCAAATAGGTGCCTGGTGTTCAAGGGCATCTATGACCGAAGACAATCCGCTGGCGGCCAGCAGCAAACATAGCGTCAGTGTGAAAACAATCACGCGCTGCCGCGCAAGCGTACAAATAAAACCGCCGGCCGATAAGTAGCTGGCCGCTAATAACCAGCTGGCGATGAATTGCGAGGCGATAACTCCGTTATCTGCCGTGCCCATATAGTTTGTCGCAATGACGAGAGGGAACGTCAATACCAAGGCCACCGCTGCAACTGCCCAGGCGGCCAGGAATTTACCGATAGCGAGTTCGGTTGCCGTAACGGGCAGTGTGTTGATCACGTCGAGAAAACCCGTATTGGATTCCTCTGACCATAGTTGCGTTGCCAGGGCAGGCATCAGCAATAAATAAAGCCAGGGGTGCAGTTGAAAAAAAACCTGTAAGTCGAGCGTGTCCTGCTCTAACCAGCGGTTTGTATACAGCCCCAGCGTCACGGACATGAGTAGAAATAGCGCAACGCTCAGGTAAGTTGCAGGCGTTGAGGCGTAACTGATGAGTTGGTATTTGAATATAACGGGCAACAGTCTCAAAGAGGCCTCTCCTGGCTCATATACTGAACCACATCGTTCAAGCGACCTGGCTCCAGGTTCAATGTATTTATTTTCCAGCCGCGGCTGGCAATGAGCGTGTGAATGTGGGGGTAGATGGAGTGTCCAGGCATGGCTAGAACAGTGACGGTGCCGGGCGCATGCCGATGTTCTTCAATGCCTGCGACGCCAGGCAATACGGCCAGCGCCAGCAAATCCAGGGGCGCGTCTGCAGTGAGAGTAACTGCCTGGAAATGACGGGACTCGCGTTGCAGGTTTTGCAAGGGGGCATCCGCTACCAGGCAACCATCGGCGATAACCAGCGCGCGCGTGCAGTACTCGCTCAGCTCATCACTGTTGCGCGAAGCGACAACGATCGTCATCTCCTGTGCCAAGGATTGAATGAGCTCCTTGACGGCATGTCGCTGATCGACAGCGAGCCCCTCGGTGGGCTCATCCATTAGCAGTACAGCCGGCGCGTGCACAATCGCTTGGGCAATACCGACTTTGCGCTTCAAGCCGAAAGACAGGGCATCAAGGGGGGCATTAAGTACCGATAGTAAATCCAGGCGCGTAGCGGCCAGCTCTACACGGTTGCGTTTCTCAGTGCCTCGCAGACCACGTGCTGCAGCGATATAGTGAAGAAATTCTTTTACCGACATCGTCGGGTGGCTGAGGTGTTTTAACAGTTGATAGCCAATAATGTTTTTAACGTCGCGTGTGTGGGTCTGGGTATCAAAACTTTTAATGTTAATGCGACCGCTGTCGGGAGTTAATGATCCAGATATCAAGTTTAGAAGTGTGGTCTTCGCCCCATGGTCGTGTCCAAAAAGTCCTAAACATTGCCGTTGATTAACCTTGAGTGAAAAGTCGTGAAGTAGGCGCTTGCCGTTCAGATGTTTGGTCAGGTTGCTTATTTCGATCATGTGTTTACCAAATAAGTTTGGTAGGGCATAGGGGCGGAGTGCTAAAAAAGACTACGGTGAATAGTCACGTTTGGGAATGTCGGTTAGTACTTATAAGGAAATTCCTACGTGCGCATCAGGCACGAGACTGAAACAATTGATGTGTGTTTTTGAATGCCTGATGAGGCCTGATTACCATGATGCTTCTACGTACTCTTGTTCTTGAGCGCAACGGCCAGGATTCACCCGTCAACGGCGCATTGCTTTGCGGGTTTGCCATCGGTCAGATAGCCTCTAATTTTCTTGTTTACAGCTTGGATGAAGAAGTCGAGCCGGGTAGTTCGAGGGTGTATATCGCAACCTTGAAAAAAAAGGCCGAACGGTTCTTTTTGGGCGGCATCGAGTCCCAAGAGGATTTGCAGGCCGCTATGCAGGTGTTCAAGCAGATTCTGGTACTGGCAGCCGGTTCGGGAACAAAGGCAGGCGGTTCCACTGAGACCCAGTTGGCTTACCATTTTTTAGATCTGAAGGGCTGTAAATTGCCGCCTGCCAGGCCGGAGGATCATCATTCATTGATCATCAAGAAGGCATTGGTGATGAAAGTGATCACCTTGGGTATCTCCGCGCCCACGTTGCCGGCTATTGAAAGCGCTACGTTGATCGTGCCGTCTATTCGCTTTTCATCGCAAATGATCTCCGCGCCCAGGGCTTCGAGCCGAGCGGAGCCTGATCGTCTAGCTTTGCAGGAGGCCACGGCGGAGGCACCTCCAAACGTGCTCGTCGAGACACCCGCAGTCGTTGTGCACGACGTACCGGTTGCGTCGAGCGAACCCGACATAGCGACGCAGCCAACGCTTGCGCCGCCAGCCGATGACAGTGCGTTGTTCCAGATGGACAGCACACTCACCAACCTTGCCCGCGTCGCGCAGGAGTTAACCCAGCAGAAACGTGCTGTGCTCGAGCAGGAGAGTGCGTTGGAGCAGTGGAAGGTACGGCTGCGGCAGGAACAGGCTCAAGTGGACGACGCCGCGCAGGCACTGGAGCAGCGTACCCTTGAGCTGCACGAGCAGACGCGGGTGCTCAGCCAGAAAACCGATGCCCTCAGTGTGATAAAGACGCAGCTATTGGATTTGCGCCAGAATCTGCAGGGGATGCTGCACGAACTGGATCAAGCGTTGGAGCGTTAGAACTGGCCTGGCTACTTTCCCCGGTTCATTTATCATCGACGTCAGCCAGTCGCCGCCAGAGCTTGAGCCCTGGCGTATCGACATCAACGGATATTGCCTGGGGATGCAAGGGTTTGAGTACCAAGCTGATTACCAAAGAAGGTCATGAAGCACTGAAGAGAGAGCTGGATTATCTGTGGCGGGAGAAGCGCCCGGACACCACGCGCAAGGTGACGTGGGCCGCTTCTCTGGGGGATCGCAGCGAGAATGCCGACTACCAGTACAACAAGAAGCTGCTGCGCGAGATCGACCGCCGCGTGCGCTATTTGCGCAAACGCCTGGAAGACATGCGCGTGGTCGAGTACATGCCCGAGCAGGAAGGGAAGGTGTTTTTCGGCGCGTGGGTCGATATCGAAAACGAACACGGCGAAACCAAGCGCTTTCGTATTGTCGGTTATGACGAGATTTATGAGCGCATGGACTACATTTCCATCGACTCGCCGATGGCGCGCGCGCTGTTGCGCAAGCAAGTCGACGATGAAGCCATTGTGCAGACTCCAAGTGGCGATGTGTGTTGGTGGATTACCGGGATTGAATACGTGAAGTAAGCGATGCTGGCCCGCACCCTTTTAGTCAAGGGTGCGGGCCAGCGACGTTTCAGCCTTCGCGCAATACGGTCAGAGGGCTGGCGTTCAGCGCACGGCGGGTGCCGAATACCCCGGCGCCGCCGATCAGCACGGCGCCGATCACTGGCAACAGCAGCAGCCATGGGTGGGGTTGCCACGGCAAGTCGAAGGCGTAGCGATAAAGCACCCACGTCACCAGCTCGGTGCCCAGTGCCGCCAACAAGCCACTTACCGCGCCCAACAAGCCGAACTCGATGCGCCGGGCCTTGACCAGTAATGCGCGTTCCGCACCCAGCGCCCGTAGCAGCGCGCCTTGGCGGATGCGCTCATCCAGGGTGGCCTGCAAGCCGGAGAACAACACCGCCATCCCTGCTGCCAGTACAAACAACAGCACGTACTCCACCGCCAGGGTGACCTGAGCGAGGATGCTGCGCAGTTGCTCCAGCAGAGCTTCGACTTGCAGGATGGTCACTGCCGGGAAGGCCCGCGACAGGTCGACGATCTGCTGGTCATGGCCCGGTGCCAGATAGAAGCTGGTCAGGTAGGTGGTCGGCAGATCCTTCAAGGTTCCCGGCTGGAAGATCATGAAGAAGTTGGGTTGGAAGTTATCCCAGTTGATGGTTCGCAGGCTGGTGACCCGCGCTTCGCGATTTTCTCCGGCCACCGTAAACACCAGGTGGTCGTTGAGTTTGAGCTTGAGGCTTTGCGCGACCTTGGCCTCCACCGAAACGCCGGGGATATCATCGGCTGGTTGTGCTGACCACCACACGCCCTCAGTCAGCGCATTGCCCGGCGGCAGGTCGGCGGCCCAGGTCAGGCTCAGGTCGCGTTGTACGGCGCGGTCACCGCTGGAGTCCTTGCTCACAATCTCTTGCACCGGCTCGCCGTTGATACTGATCAGCCGCCCCGGCACCACCGGGTACAACGGTGCCGATTGCGCCTGCAGCTCCAGCAGGCGGGCGCCAAAGGTGTCCTTGTCGGCCGGCAGGATATTCAGCGCGAAATAGTTGGGCGCGTCCTTGGGCAACTGGTTTTGCCAGGTGTCGAGCAACTCGCCGCGCAGCAGGGCGATCAAGCCCATGGACAACAGGATCAAGCCAAACGCCAGCGATTGCCCGGCTGCTGCCAATGGGTGACGCAGCAACTGGCCCAGGCCCAGACGCCATGGCAGGGAGGCACGAGCCAACAGGCGCCGCAGACTTTGCAAGAGCAGGAGCAGCAAGCCTCCCAGTACCAGTGCCGCCACCACGCCACCGCCGAGCAGGGCGAAGGTCAGCACCAGATCAAGGCTCAGGCGCCACATGATCAAACCCAGGGCGAACAACGCGGCACCGTAAACCATCCAGGTGCTGGACGGGATGGGCAGCAGATCGCGCCGCAACACCCGCAGCGGCGGCACGCGACCCAGTGCGGCCAGTGGCGGCAGGGCAAAACCGGCGAGCGCGACCAGCCCCGTGCCGATCCCGGCCAGGGCCGGTAAAAGCCCGCCTGGAGGCACATCGGCAGGCAGCAAGTCGTGCAGGAAGTAGAACAGGCCAAACTGCGCCAGCCAGCCGAGCAGGGCGCCGGCCAGGCTCGCCAACAGGCCCAGTACCGTCAATTGCAGGCTGAACAGCAACAGGGCTTCACGTCGGGACAAGCCCAGGCAGCGCAGCAGTGCGCTGGCATCGAAACGTCGGGTTGCGAAGCGGTTGGCGGAAAGGGCGACCGCCACACCGGCCAGCAGCACGGCCACCAGGCTGGCCATGTTCAGGTAGCGTTCGGCTTTGCCGAGGGCGCCGCCGATCTGCTGGTTACCGTCCCGTGAGTCCTGTAGGCGCTGGTTGGCGGCCAGGCCGGGCTTGACCAGGTCACGATAGGTTTGCAGCGCTGTGCTGCCCTGCGGCCCGCGCCACAGCTCGCGGTAACTGACGCGGCTGCCGGGCTGGACCACGCCTGTGGCGTCCAGGTCTGACAGGTTGATCATCACGCGGGGGGTGAGGCTGTAGAAATTGCCGGCGCGATCGGGTTCATAGGTCAGCACGCGGGCCAGGCGCAAGGTCTTCATGCCCACGTCGATACTGTCACCCACCTTGAGCGCCAGCGCCGTCAGTAAGCGTGCCTCCACCCAGGCTTCGCCGGGTTTCGGGCCGCCGCCCGCGGTTTCTTCACCAAAGGGCGCCGCCGCGCTTTTAAGTTCGCCACGCAGCGGATAGCGTTCATCAACTGCCTTGATGCTGGAGAGCTGGATGCCGTTGTCGGCGGCAATGACACTGGAAAACTCCACCACACGAGCGTGATCCAGGCCCAGTTCGGTTCCGGACTTGATCTGCTCGGGCCGCGCCGGCGAGCTGCCTTCGAGCACCAGGTCGGCGCCGAGGAACTCGGTGGCACGCAGCAGCATGGCGCCATTGAGGCGCGCACCGAAATAACCGATCGCGGTGCTGGCGGCGACGGCCACCAGCAGGGCAAAAAACAACACGCGCAATTCACCGGCGCGGGCATCGCGCAGTAATTGGCGCATGGCAAGACTGAACAGGCGCAACAGCGGCAAACGTGCCATCAAGGCTCCAGGGGCGCGACCATCAGGCCGGCTTCAAGGCGGATCAGGCGTCGGCAGCGTTGGGCCAGGCGCTCGTCATGGGTGACCAGCACCAGGGTCGTGCCGTTCTCTTTATTGAGTTCGAATAACAAGTCGCTGATGCGCTCGCCGGTGTGGCTGTCGAGGTTGCCGGTGGGTTCATCGGCAAACAGCACGTCCGGTTCGGCGGCAAAGGCGCGGGCAATTGCCACCCGTTGCTGCTCACCGCCGGAGAGTTGGCGCGGTGAATGGGTCAGGCGTTTGCCCAGGCCCACGCGCTCCAGCAAATGCCTGGCGCGCTCGCGGGCGTCTTTGCGGCCGTCCAGTTCCAGGGGCAGCATGACGTTTTCCAGTGCATTGAGGCTGTCGAGCAGTTGGAATGACTGGAAGACGAAGCCCACGTGCTCGGCACGGATGCGCGCGCGCTGGTCTTCATCGAGGCGGCTCAGGGCCTGGCCTGCGAGGGTGACTTCGCCGCTGCTGGGCAGGTCGAGGCCAGCCAGCAGGCCGAGAAGGGTGGATTTGCCGGAACCGGAACTGCCGACGATGGCCAGGCTGTCGCCTTTGTTCAGTTCCAGGCTCAGTTCGTGCAGGATAGTCAGTTCACCTTCCGCGCTGGGAACCACTTTGCTAAGGTTCCGCGCGGTGAGAATGCTTGCGCCCATGGAGAATCCGATGCGAATGTGGTTTTTGAGTGCTGGCCTGGCCTTGATGTGCATGGCCCAGAACGCAGCGGCGGGTACAGTCCTGATCGTTGGCGATAGTATCAGTGCCGGTTTCGGCCTGGATACCCGCAAAGGGTGGGTCGCCTTGCTGGAGCAACGGCTCAAGCAGGAAGGTTTCGACGATAAAGTGGTCAACGCCTCCATCAGTGGCGACACCAGTGCCGGCGGCCTCGCGCGGCTGCCTGCGGCGCTTGCGGAGCATAAGCCGCAGGTGGTGATTATCGAGTTGGGCGGCAATGATGGCCTGCGCGGACAACCGCCTGCGCAATTGCAACAAAATCTTGCCTCGATGATCCAGAAGTCCCAGGACAGCGGTGCGAAGGTGCTGTTGCTGGGCATGCAGATTCCGCCCAATTACGGCAAGCGATATGTCGACGCCTTCGCCAAGGTATTCGGTGACGTAGCGGAGCAGAAAAAGGTGCCGTTGGTGCCGTTTTTCCTTGAGGGTATCGGTGGTCATCCCGAGATGATGCAAGCTGATGGCTTGCATCCTGCGGTCGGCGCCCAGGGCAAGTTACTGGAAAATGTCTGGCCGACGCTAAAACCGCTGCTATGACGCTTTTCTACCGGCAGGCTTTCGGCTAAGGTGGCGCCCCCCCGATCTGGAGCCCCTGATGTCGCGTCCTGCCTGGTCCCTGTTCAACTATCAACTGATCGAGCCTGACGAGCAGCTGGATCTGTTCGCCTGCCAGGAAGTACGGGTGCATCTGGTGACGCGACAATTGGAGTTGGGGGGCTCCATCGATCGCACGCTGTGCGGCACGCTATTGCCGGCGCAGCCGCGCTGGTCGAGGGTCGATCGGTCGATATTCCAGGACCAGCGCCTGTGCCCCCTGTGCCGTGCGATCCTTGAGTCCCAGAAGCGTGGCACGCCGCCGATCTGGCCGGAGCTGCGTTTCGAGCTGTAGGGCCTCGACAAGCTTGCAGTTGGAAGCTCGCTTCACGTATACAATCGATTTTTACCTCCCCGTCGTTCTGCGAAGGATTTTCCGGATGTTGTCGCGCCTTTCCGTCGTCACTTGCTGCCTGTCTCTCGCTGCCCTCTGTGCGGCCGGTTCTGCATCCGCTTTGCAGTTGCCTTTGCCTCCACCGGGTGAAGACATTGTCGGGCAGGTCCAGGTGATCAAGGCGAAGTACGAAGACACGTTCGCTGACCTGGGCACCACCTACGACCTGGGCTATTCGGAGATGGTCGCGGCCAACCCCGGTGTTGATGCCTGGTTGCCGGGGGCGGGGACCGACATCGTATTGCCGACGCGCTTCATTCTGCCGCCGGGGCCGCGCGAAGGTATCGTGATCAATCTGGCGGAGTACCGGCTCTATTACTTCCCCAAGGGGCAGAACGTGGTCTACACCTTTCCGCTCGGGATTGGTCGCGAAGGCTGGGGTTCACCGATCGCCCACACCAGCATCATCGCCAAGACGCCTAACCCGACCTGGACCCCACCCGCGTCGATCAAGGCCGAACACGCCGCCAACGGTGATCCGCTGCCCAACGTCGTACCGGCCGGCCCGGACAACCCCCTGGGCCCGTTCAAGTTCACCCTGGGCACGCCGGGTTACCTGATCCACGGTTCGAACATGAAGTTCGGCATCGGTACGCGTACCAGCCATGGCTGCTTCCGCATGTTCAACAACAACGTGCTGGAAATGGCCGGCATGGTGCCGGTTGGCACCTCGGTGCGGATCATCAACGACGCCTACAAGTTCGGCAGCAGCGGCGGCAAGGTCTACCTGGAAGCCCATACGCCGTTAAACGATGACGGCACGCCGTCGGTGGTCGACAAGCACACGGCGGTGATCAACGCGTTGCTCAAGCGTGAAGACCTGGCCAATAACCTGCGCGTCAACTGGGACCAGGTGCGCGATGTGGTCGCGGCGGAAGATGGTTTACCGACTGAAATCGGCATACCAGGCGCGGCTCCGATAGCCTCCAGCACGCCAATCGATCTGCAGCAGTAAGCCTGTTGGATCAGGAACCCGCCAAAGCCTTGCGCTGCGGCGGGTTTTTATTGTCTGGCGTTCAGGCACGAACGACGGACAATAAAAAAGCCGATCCATAAATGGATCGGCTTGGTAACAACCCCGAGGGACTATTACTTGCGGCTAGCTTTTTCAAGCATACGCAGAGCGCGCTCGTTAGCTTCGTCAGCAGTCTGTTGTGCTTTTTGAGCAGCAGCCAGAGCTTCATCAGCTTTACGGTAGGCTTCGTCTGCACGGGCCTGGGAGCGAGCTGCTGCGTCTTCAGTTGCAGTCAGACGAGCTTCGGTTTCTTTGGAGACGCTGCTGCAACCGGTAGCCAGAACTGCGGCCAGAGCCAGAGCAGAGAATTTCAGAACGTTGTTCATCGTGTTCCCCTTCAAGGACTTTCTATTAAATGGCTACTTTCTCAGAGTGAGCTAATAGCCGGCGTACATACTACCCATTACTTGTAGTAAGTAAACTGACGTAGCGCAAGAAGCAAAAAAAATTCTCGCGCGGAATCTATTTTGACCAACCTTGTGGAGGTTTGTATAAAAAGCGGCCAATTTTTTTCCGCCGGACGCACACCGCACTCAGGCTGAAACGTCCGCCCCGCATGCATCACACCCGGTGTGTAGATGAAAATTTATATATTCAGGGCGACACTTGCGTCACGTTCACGATCGCTTCACCATGCATCTTTTACGCATGTAAAGGTGACTTTAAGAGCGCCTGTTCGTCTCAAGGTTCAACTGCCGGCAATGTTCAGGCTTTCGGTCACCCGTTGATCGAAGCCCTTTCTATATCCACCAGCGGCAGGGGATGACGAGTGTGCCTTGAGCAATTGCAGGATTGGCGCCTACTATTCCCTACGTGCTGGTTGTGAGCGCTCAAGGATTTCTCGTTGTCGAATCCGGCACGGGGTGGCGTAGATGTTCCTTCGCCGGAAAAACATCGGTAAGGTAGGGGTCACACACCAAGACCCGCGAGGAGTAGTGATGAGCGAGGCGTTGTCCATCCACCATGACCAGGCTGGTCATCAGTTCGAGACCAATGTGGACGGTCATCGTGCCTATCTGACCTATATGGACCTCGGGAAGCAGACCCTGGATATCTATCGGACCTTCGTGCCCAACGCACTGCGAGGCCGAGGTATTGCGGCGGCATTGACCGAGGAAGCCCTGAAGTTTGCCGATGAGGCCGGCTATGCGGTGATTCCGTCCTGCTCCTATGTCGAACGCTACATGGAACGCCACCAGCGCCATGCCGCGAAGCTGTAAAGCTTAAACAACACACACAAAAACGCCGGGTTCAGCCCGGCGTTTTTGTGTGCGCGATTCAGATACAGGTACGGGCTCAGGTGCGCTTGCGGGTCGGCAAGACGTCCTTGAGCTTGGCGTGCATGCTGCGCAGGGTGTTCTCGGTGGCGGCCCAATCGATGCAGGCATCGGTAATCGACACGCCGTACTGCAAGTCGGCCAGGTCTTTTGGAATGGCCTGGCAACCCCAGTTCAGGTGGCTCTCGACCATCAGGCCGATGATCGACTGGTTGCCTTCGAGGATCTGGTTGGCGACGTTCTCCATCACCAGCGGCTGCAGGGCCGGGTCCTTGTTGGAGTTGGCGTGGCTGCAGTCGACCATGATGTTTGGCTTGATCTTGGCCTTGTTCAGCGCTTGTTCACACAGGGCGACGCTGACCGAATCGTAGTTGGGCTTGCCGTTGCCGCCGCGCAGCACTACGTGACCGTAGGCGTTGCCTTTGGTGGTGACGATCGAGACGCCGCCTTCCTGGTTGATGCCCAGGAAACGGTGAGGGCTGGAAACCGATTGCAGCGCGTTGATCGCCACGGTCAAGCCGCCGTCGGTGCCGTTCTTGAAGCCGACGGCCGAGGACAGGCCGGACGCCATTTCGCGGTGGGTCTGGGATTCGGTGGTACGCGCGCCGATGGCCGACCAACTGATCAGGTCCTGCAGGTACTGCGGGGAGATCGGGTCCAGTGCTTCGGTGGCGGTGGGCAGGCCCATTTCGGCCAGGTCCAGCAACAACTGACGACCGATGTGCAAACCGTCCTGGATCTTGAACGAGTCGTCCAGGTACGGGTCGTTGATCAAGCCTTTCCAGCCGACCGTGGTGCGTGGCTTCTCGAAATAGACGCGCATCACCAGGTACAAGGTGTCGGACACTTCCGCTGCCAGCACCTTGAGGCGCTCGGCGTATTCGTGGGCAGCCTTGAGGTCGTGGATCGAGCACGGGCCGATCACAACGAACAGGCGGTGGTCGGTGCCGTCGAGAATGTCACGGATGACTTCGCGACCCTTGGTGACGGTCTGCAGGGCAGCGTCGCTCAGGGGGATTTCGCGCTTGAGCTGGTCAGGTGTGATCAGCGTCTCGTTGGATTCGACGTTTAGGTCATTGATCGGTAAATCAGCCATCGTGTTACTCGTCAGGGTCACGGGTGCCGGCCGCCAGCCATCCCCGTGCGGCGGAGCACAGCATGATTTGGATGCAGGGGGGAGGAACCTTAGCGCGTAACACGGGCCCGCGACAATGGGCAAAGCCCGCTTTAATCGAGTGTTGGTCGCACAAACGCCTCATGGGAGAACTCGCTGGCGTGGCGTGACACCCACTCGCGGGCCAGTGCTTCGACTTGGGCAGGTGTAGGTTCGGCATCTTCATGCTGGCGGCAGTAGCGCTCCATCCGGCATGCTTGCTCACCCATTCGGGCTCCGAACAACGCATGTTCATCGGTAAACGAGACCGCGACGCGGTAGCCGTTTTCCACCTTGCGACACCATGCCACGTAGCCCGGATAGCGCGCGTTGGCGCCCAGGGATGGGATATGCAGGTCTACGGCGGTGCCCTGGCGCCAGGCGCGGGGGCAATTGCAGGCGATGCCGCCCAGGCCGATAGTGTGCAGGCGTTGGCGGGGAATGGCGGGGGAAGGACGTTGGATCAACAGCGCGGCGACATCATCAGGGTGAGGTAAAAAACGACCCATGTACACGGACTCCGAGCACCGTCCAATTGACGGAGGCAGCAGCAGTATAGTGAAGGAACAGGAATTGACCGACTTGGATATTGACCAGCAATTGCTGGGATTGCCAGGCATTTCGCTGCTGGTGTTCACCAGTGTCGGCTGTTCCAGTTGCCGCTGGGCGCGCCAGCAATTGCCCGGCTGGCAACTGCCGGTGGACCGGCTGTGCTGGGTGGACGCCGGGGACAACGGCGGCGCGGTCGAGCGTTACCAGATCTTTCATTTGCCTGCGTTGTTCGTGGTGTGCGAGGGTCAATTCCTCGGACAGTTACAGACCCGCCTTACGTCTGCCGACCTTACCGACGCGATCAATCAAGCGCTTACCCGCACTCCAGAGGACTTGCCATGACCACTCAATCCCCGCGCATCGGCATTATCGGTACCGGTGCCATCGGTGGTTTCTACGGTGTGATGCTGGCGCGCGCCGGGTTTGATGTGCACTTCCTGCTGCGCAGCGAATACGCGGTGGTCCGCGAGCACGGCTTGCACCTCAACAGCACGTTGCACGGCAAGCTCCACCTGCACCCTGTGCAGGCGTATGCCCGTGCTGCCGATATGCCGCCGTGCGACTGGTTGCTGGTGGGCACCAAGTCCACCGGCAACATCGACCTGGCACCGACTCTCGCCCAAGTCGCGGCCCCTGACGCCAAAGTGGTGTTGCTGCAAAACGGTCTGGATGTGGAAGACAGTCTGCGTGAACACCTGCCGCCGTCGCTGCATTTGCTTGGCGGCTTGTGTTACATCGGCGTGCATCGCTCCGGGCCCGGGGTGGTGGAGCACCAGGCGCTGGGGCGGGTCAACCTGGGTTATCACAGTGGCAGCGCGGCCAACGATGAGAGCCGCCAACAGGCGATTGTCGAAGCCGGTGCGGCGTTGTTTCATCAGGCCGGCATCGAGTCCCAGGCCATGGCCAATGTGCATCAGGCGCGCTGGCACAAGCTGGTGTGGAACGTGCCGTATAACGGCCTCTCGGTAGTGCTGAATGCGGGCACCACCGCGATGATGGCGGACCAATCCAGCCGTGAGTTGATCCAGGCGCTGATGGCCGAAGTGGTGCAGGGCGCCCATGCCTGCGGTCATGAAATCCCCAAGAGCTACGCCGAGCAAATGTTCGCCATGACCGAGACCATGGACGACTACCTGCCGAGCATGTACCACGACCACGTGCACAAACGCCCGCTGGAATTGGCGGCTATTTATGCTCGCCCGTTAGCCGCCGCCAAGGCTGCTGGCTGTGAATTGCCGCGAATGCAGGCGCTGTACCAGGCCTTGAGTTTTATTGATCGGCGTAATCGCTGAAGCGGGGGAGACAGCATGGCAAAGGGACTGGGCGACAAACTGGTACTGGCGATTTCGTCGCGGGCC
Organism: Pseudomonas sp. FP2309; assembly: GCF_030687575.1. NCBI lineage: Bacteria > Pseudomonadati > Pseudomonadota > Gammaproteobacteria > Pseudomonadales > Pseudomonadaceae > Pseudomonas > Pseudomonas sp. FP2309. Next base: position 1,846,110 of record NZ_CP117439.1, read on the forward strand.
TTGTTCGACCTGAGTGACAGCCACAAGGTCTACCTGGCCCAAGGGGTGGAGGCCTACCGCAAATATCAGATCGAACACGAGGAGGAAATCCTTGAGCCCGGCGACGCGTTCCCGCTGGTGAAGAAACTCCTGAGCCTGAATGCCAGCCTCGGTCGGGCTCGGGTCGAAGTGGTGCTGGTGTCGCGCAACAGTGCCGACACCGGCTTGCGCGTGTTCAATTCGATCCAGCATTACGGGTTGGACATTTCCCGCGCGGCCTTCGTGGGCGGGCGTAGTCCCTATCCTTATTTGGCCGCGTTTGGTTGCCACCTGTTTCTCTCGACCCATGCTGAGGACGTGCGCAGCGCCCTGGATGCAGGCTTTGCGGCTGCAACGATTCTATCGGGCGGTGCGCGCAGGGCATCCAGCGAAGAGCTGCGGATCGCCTTCGACGGCGACGCGGTGCTGTTTTCCGATGAGTCCGAGCGTGTGTATCAGGCCGGTGGGTTGGCGGCGTTCCAGGCCAGCGAGCGCGAGTCGGCGCGTCAGCCGTTGCATGGTGGCCCGTTCAAAGGTTTCCTGGCGGCGCTTAACCTGTTGCAGCGCGAGTTCCCGGACGAGGCCTGCCCGATCCGTACCGCGCTGGTTACGGCGCGTTCGGCACCTTCCCATGAGCGGGTGATTCGTACGTTGCGCGAGTGGGATATTCGCTTGGATGAGTCCTTGTTTCTCGGTGGCCTGGAGAAATCCGCGTTCCTGGAAGCGTTCGCCGCCGATGTGTTTTTCGATGACCAGGCCGGTCATTGTGAGAAGGCCAGGGAAGTGGTCGCCACCGGGCATGTGCCCCATGGCATCAGTAACGAAGTGAGGATTCAGGCCGAGCCTTAAGGGCGCTGCTAAGCTCATTCAATCTCCTCCAGCCTGGCAGTCCAGGAGGTTTTATGATTCGTTCGATGCTCTATGCCACGGACCTCGGTCTCTACGCGCCGTATGTGATGCAGCATGCGCTGGCGTTGGCGCGGACGTTCAAGGCGGACCTGTATGTGATTCATGTGGTCGAGCCAATGGGGCTGTTCGCTGAGTCGGTGTTGCAGAGCTACCTTGATGAAAAAGCCTTGAGCGAATGGCAAAGCCGGGGGATGAACACCGTGATGGCCACCATTGAGCAACGGGTACTCGACAGTTTTCGCGAGGAGTTGGAAGAAGGAGAGCAGGACCTGCAGTTGATCCGTTCGGTACGCGTGATCCAGGGCGACCCCTGCGAAGTGATTCTCGACCAACTGCGCAAACTTTCGGCCGACTTGTTGATCGTAGGAAGTCACAGCGACGCAACGGCGGCGGCCACCCCCCTTGGTCGCACCGCTGCTCGGGTGTTGCAGCTGTCTACTGTGCCGGTTTACCTGGTGCCGTCTTTACAACGTCGACGCAGTGACGACATGTGAAGGCTGATCGCGATAAAAAAGTTCTAGATTTATCCGTCCGACCTTTAATATAGTTATATGCCGTCGCTGATACCCGTGGCGTCTATCTGCTTTGAGGGCTACATATGAAGCTTCAACAACTGCGCTACATCTGGGAAGTGGCGCACCACGACCTCAACGTTTCCGCTACCGCTCAAAGCCTTTACACCTCGCAACCCGGTATCAGCAAGCAGATCCGCCTGCTCGAAGATGAGTTGGGCGTCGAAGTGTTCGCGCGCAGCGGCAAGCACCTGACTCGCGTCACGCCCGCCGGTGAACGCATCATCACCACCGCCGGCGAAATCCTGCGTAAAGTCGAGAGCATCAAGCAGATCGCCCAGGAATTCTCCAACGAGAAAAAAGGCACCCTGTCGATCGCCACCACCCATACCCAGGCGCGGTATGCCTTGCCGCCGGTGATCCGCGATTTCATCAAGCAATACCCGGACGTGGCCCTGCACATGCACCAGGGTTCGCCGATGCAGATCGCCGAAATGGCCGCCGATGGCACCGTCGATTTCGCCATTGCCACCGAAGCCCTGGAGCTGTTCGGCGACCTGGTGATGATGCCGTGCTACCGCTGGAACCGCTGCGTGGTGGTGCCCCAGGGTCACCCGCTGGCCAAGTTGCCGAAACTGACCCTCGAAGCCCTGGCGGAATATCCGATTGTCACCTACGTGTTCGGTTTTACCGGCCGCTCCAAACTCGACGAAGCCTTCAGCCACCGTGGCCTCACGCCGAAAGTGGTGTTCACCGCCGCCGACGCCGACGTGATCAAGACGTACGTACGCCTGGGCCTGGGCGTGGGAATCGTCGCCAAAATGGCGGTCGACACCCAGCTCGACAAAGACCTGGTGGTACTTGATGCCAGCGAACTGTTCGAGTCCAGCGTGACCAAGATCGGTTTCCGTCGCGGTACGTTCCTGCGTGGCTTCATGTGCGATTTCATCGAAAAGTTCGCGCCGCACCTGACCCGCGAAGTCATGGCCAAGGCGATCCAGTGCCACAACAAGCAGGAACTGGAAGAGCTGTTCGACGGCGTGGAACTGCCCGTTCACTAAGACGCTCAGCGGGCCTCGGTCACGGTGAAGTATTGCCGGGCGCCCGCCACCAGAATCTCCACCTCGTCATCGACGCACTTGCCCAGCAGGCCTTTGCCCAAGGGCGAGCGCGGGGTGATGACGGTCACCGGTTGCCCGACCACGTCCACTTTCAACCCCGCCGCATCCGGCGCGAGAAACAGCCACTGCTGGCGCGCGTTCTCGTCTTCCAGGCCCACGAGTGTGCCCACCTCTATACCGCGTCTGTCCTCGTAGGGCCGCAGTTGCAGGTTCTGGCACAGCACCAGCGATTGCTTGATCTCTTCGACCCGCTTGGCTTGCCCGGCCGCCAGATAGGAAGCCTCCAGCCCCAGCGTGTCGTATTTGTTCTCGGCGATGTTTTCTTCGTGGGTCGCGGTTTCGTAGGCCGTTTGCGCGGCGCGTTGGGCGATGTCGAGGTCGACGGTGAGTTTTTCCAGGATCAACTGGAGGACGGCATGTTTATTCATGGCTGTGCTTGATCATCAATCGCAGAATTGCAGGACATTGGCCCGACTCTTTTCATTCGGCGCGTTCCTGTCCTGTTGCAGCCAGAACTGGCATTTGGGGTTCGACAGGTTGCGTGCGTTGTCGCGCGCCTGATCGAGGGTTTGTTGCTGTTCCTGTTTTTGCAGGTTCTGCTGGTACTGCTCGAACATACGGTTGGGCGGCTCGGGCGCCGCGACGGCCGGCTTGCCCAACTGCTGGACCGCCTGAGCCACGGGCGCGAGGCTCTGCGGGAACAGGTAACGCGATGCCAGCCAGGCGGTCAGCACAATGGCGATAAACCCCAGCCACAGGCCAAAAGCCACGGCTGCACTGAGCTTGAACAACGACAACGGACGTCCGGACATGATGGCCTCCTGGCAGGCATTGATGGCGTGGCGGCGATTGTCGCACAGCCACTGTGCAGAATAATCGCGATAGAGCCTTCTGCATCCGTGCATTTATGCGGACAATCGAGCCTTTGAGCGTTGGAGCCCGGAATGAAAGCCCGCTGGGATATTTTTTGCAGCGTCGTCGATAACTACGGCGACATCGGCGTGACCTGGCGCCTGGCCCGGCAATTGGTGGTCGAGCACCGCTGTGAGGTGCGCTTGTGGGTCGATGACCTGCGCGCGTTCGAGCGCATGTGCCCCGAGGTTGACGTGCAGGCGACCCAACAATGGCAGGACGGTGTCGAGGTGCGCCACTGGCCGGCCGAGTGGTCGGCTACGCCGGCCGCCGATGTGGTGATCGCCGCCTTCGCCTGCCAGCTGCCCCCTGACTATATGGAAGCCATGGCCGCGCGTGAGCGCACGCCGTTGTGGATGAACCTCGACTACCTGAGTGCCGAAGACTGGGTGGTGGGCTGCCATCGCCTGCCGTCGGTGAAGTTCAAGGGGGTGCAGAAGTACTTCTTTTTCCCTGGTTTCCGCGCCGGTACCGGTGGTCTGTTACGTGAGGCCGGGTTGATTGAGCAGCGTCAGGCGTTTCAGGCGGACGCCGCAGCGCAGCGACAATTCCTGCAGGGGTTGGGTGTATTTCCGGCAGCCGGTGCGCGGTTGTTTTCACTGTTTGCCTACGAAAATGCCGGCCTTGCCGGTTGGCTGGACGCCTTGTCGACGGACGGGCGTGCCACTCATCTATTGGTGCCCGAGGGGCGCATCCTCGGGGATGTGCAGCGCTGGCTCGGTGTGACGGCGTTGGCCGCGGGCGACGTGCATCAACGCGATGCCCTGACCGTGCAAGTGCTGCCGTTCGTGCGTCAGGCGCACTATGACCACTTGCTGTGGTGCTGCGATTTCAACGCCGTGCGCGGCGAAGACTCATTTGTCCGCGCCCAGTGGGCCGGGCGGCCGTTGCTGTGGCACATCTACCGACAGGATGAAGACATCCACCTGGACAAGCTCGATGCTTTCCTGGCGCTGTACACCAAAGACTTGTCGCCCGCCGCCAGCGCTGCATTGGTGACGCTGTGGCAAGCCTGGAACACCGAGGGCGAGGTGGCGCAGCCGTGGAAATTGCTGCTGGAGCACTGGCCGGAGGTGAGTCAGCACGCCCAAAGGTGGTGTCTGGAACAGGCCTTGCAGGCCGATCTTGCGACGGCGCTGGTACAGTTTTATGAAAGTTGGATATGATACGCCACCTTGATTTTTGTAAATCCCATCCAAATTTCGGATATATGCAATGAAAACTGGTAAAGAACTGAAACCCGGTACAGTGATCCGTCTCGAAAACGACCCTTGGCTGGTTCAGAAAGCTGAGTTCACCAAGTCTGGTCGTAACAGCGCAATCATGAAGACCAAGCTGAAGAACCTGCTGACCGGTTACAAGACCGAGATCGTCTACAGCGCCGATGACAAACTGGACGACGTGATCCTCGACCGCAAAGAAGCGACCCTGTCGTTCATCAGCGGCGACACCTACACGTTCATGGACACCACCGACTACACCATGTACGAGCTGAACGCTGAAGACATCGAAGCCGTTCTGCCATTCGTGGAAGAAGGCATGGACGACGTCTGCGAAGCCATCTTCTTCGAAGAGCGTCTGGTTTCCGTAGAGCTGCCGACCACTATCGTGCGTAAGGTTGCCTACACCGAAGGTTCCGCTCGCGGTGACACGTCGGGCAAAGTGATGAAGCCTGCCAAGCTGGCTAACGGTACCGAACTGCAAGTGGCCGATTTCATCGAAATCGACGACCTGATCGAAATCGACACCCGCGAAGGTGGTTCGTACAAAGGTCGCGCCAAGAAGTAATTCTGGCCGCTGCCCTGAAGGCGTGGTTCCCGCGCCTCGGGCTGCACAAGAGTCCGGCGTCTGAAAAGACGCCGGATTTTTTTCGCCGTTTTTTTGGCCCTCTCGTCGGCCTCAGTGCATCTTTTCAATACTCGACTATGGTTAGTGGCGAACTGCCTTCACTCGCAGCAGTGAAGGGCAGGCCCCCGCTCGCTCCGGTCCGTGCCGGTGAGTTAGCCATAAGGAAGAATAATGATGAGCATTGAAGCTGATCCGACGCCGCACGCCTTCGATAAAGCCGATCAAGCCCCCGAACGGCTCACCGAAATGTTTGTAGGAGGCCAGGAGAAACGTATCCAACTCGGCCAGTGCCCGGCCGAGCGCGCGGTGTTTCGCAAGCTGCATGGCGTGGCCAGTGCCCGTCTGGTGATGGAAAAGAACATCCCGGCCAAGCTGAAAGTGGGGGTATTCGCCCACGACAGCCTTGACGCCTGGGTCCGTTTTTCCAGCGATACCACACCCACCTCACCGGACCTGGGCAGCACTGTCGGGATCGGCATCAAGTTGTTTGGCGTCCCTGGCCCCAAGGCCCTGGGTGACGAGGGCGATACCGCCGATTTCATCATGCAGAATTTTCCGATCTTCTTTGTCGACAACGCCAAGGAAATGGTCGAGTTCACCTACGCCGGTACCGTGCTCAAGGACTACCCCGGCTACCTGAAAAAACACCCCAAGACCCACGACATCCTTAACCGCATGGGCGACAAGGTCGAAGGCAGCGTACTGACCACTCAGTAATGGGCCATTCTGCCGTTTCATTCGGGAAGCAAACGCTACGTCAAATTTCGCCTCGACCCCGAAACCCCGCCGGAAAACGTCCCCAACAACGAAACCGATTACCTGGGCGTCGATCTATGCCGTCGCCTTGCGCAGCGCGAATATAAATTCCGTTTCATGGTGCAGTTGCGCACCGATGCGCAGAGCATGCCGCTTGATGAGGCAACCGTTGAGTGGCCGGAAAGCGAAAGCCCGTTTGTGCATGTCGCCACACTGACCCTGTCGCAACAGGATGTGGCCCAGCGTGGCCAGGCGGAATACGGGCAAGGGCTGGCCTTTAACATTTGGCGCCTGCCCCCGGAGCAGGCACCGGTGGGCTCGATCGCCGAAGCCCGCAAAGTCGTCTACGCCGCAGGCGCGCGCGCGCGGCATGAAGCCAATGGCCAGGGTTTGCAGGATCCACCTCAAGCCCGTCCGGCGGCGTGCCCTTACTCCGCCACCCAATCCTCGATCAGCGGCTTGGGCGAGGTGGGCGCCAAGGATCAATGCATCGTCAAAGCGGTGATCTACCCCTCAATCGGCGTGGCGCGCGTCGGTTCAAGCGAGTCGGAGTGGTTTGTGGGCCCTGAAGTGTGTGATCCGCCGCATCACGCCGCCGGTTTTTATCGCGATTCAAAGAAACAACTCAAGCGCCAGGCCGCGCGCTTTCGGGTGTATGGCGTAAACGTGCTGGGCGACATTGTGCGTGAACTCACCCCGGATAACGCAAAGATCCGCTGGCAGGTGCAATTGGCCAACACCAAGTCAGCCTGGTATGGCTTCCAGCTTGCGTTGGATATTCCGGAGGCTGCATCGGCGCCACCAACGACACTGCGCAATGCCGGCATTGCCGACCGCACACAGTTAGCCATTACTCCCAAGGCGAAGGTGGTCAGTGGCAAGAATGCCAAGCCCAAGAAGTTCGACGATGGCCGTTTCATGGGCAAGCCGGTGTACCTGGGCGAAACATTTACCGATGAACAGGGCCGCCTGATCGTGCTGGGGGGCCATGGTGCCGCAGGCGCTTGCGACGATAGCCGCGCGATCACGTTCGCGAACAACGAGGGTTGGTACGACGATACGTCGGACGGGCCGGTCAATGCCGAGGTGATCTACGACGGGCAGCCCCTGTTGGTTGACCCCGCGTGGGTTATCGTCGGCCCGCCTAACTATGGGCCACAACGCAAGTCGGTGCGCACCATGTGGGACTTGATGCGCGATGTCGCCATCAAGGCTGGTACGTTGCCGATGCCGATGCGTCCCAGCTTCACGTTCGACATATTGCCGATTTTCGAACGGCTGGCCGGCCTGCAATGGGTGAATGCCGGCTTCGCATCCGGGTTTGGCTGGAAGGGCGTAAATGATCTGACCAGCGCGCAAGCGTTGGCGCGCTTGTCGAGTGCCAGCCCGGTGTATGTCGAACTGCGGCGCACCATTGCCAACCAGTTCCGTAATGATGCCGTGGACAGTTGGTCGCCCAAGCCCTGGCCATGGCTGTACGGTGACGCCATGGATGTGCCGGCAGCCAAGACACCTCGACAAAACGCCTCGCTCAGTGACACGCAGTTGGCCATGTTGGCGGAGTGGGCACGGGGCAATTTCGTGGAGGACTATGCTGCCGATCGCGTCGCGCCGCGCAGCCTCGATGAGGTGCCGCTGGCCCTGCAAGGCGATACGCTGACCAAGGCGGCGCTGGACTTTTGCCTGGCCGACGCTTTCCACCCCGGTTGTGAAATGACCTGGCCCGTGCGCACCGCCACGATGTACATGGCGCCGTTTCGCTTTGCCCATGCCCTGGACGGCTGGATTGCCCCGGCCTTGGGCGAGGTCATCACGTACGCCGCGATCAGCCTGACCAACGGCCCGCTCTGTGGTCAGCAGGCCGGTGGTCTGACCCGCTGGATGGCGGTGCCATGGCAAACCGACTCGGCCAGCTGCCGTTCGGGCTATGACAAAAACTATGACCCCTACGTGCCCTCGTTCTGGCCGGCGCGGGTGCCTAATCAGGTATTGACCCGGCAGAACTACGACGTTGTCATGGACGAAAAAAAGCCCCTCGGCGAGCGCCTGGCTGCCTTCGCCAACCGGGCCTCCTGGATCGAGCCTTTGGGGGCCACCAGCTACACCGACCAGATCAACAATATGATTCACCACTTCGATCACCTGGGGGTCGTAGAGGTGCACGCCGGGCCCAGCGACCGCGAGCATTTCCCGGCCCACATTGAGGTGGAGGACCAACACGTGCCGATCAAGGATATGCCCAACCCGACCGCCAGCCCGCATTCGGCCAGTCATGAGGCGCTGCGTTTGCAGGTCGGTGCCCTGGCGGGGCCGCGTGCAGAATCGGTGGACATCATGACCATCGAGAAGGCCCAGCGTTTTCCACGGGGCCTGCCCGGCTGATGGCATTGGCGGCCGGCGTGCATGCCGATGTGGTAGTGCTGGGCAGTGGTCCCGCAGCGTGTTCGCTGGCGCTGAACCTGGCGCCGTTTTGTCATGTCTTGATGGTGGACAAGGGCGACGGGGAGGGCGCGAGTGTGGGTGAGTCGCTGCCCGCTGCGGCGGGGCGGTTGTTTCGGGACATGGGCTTGCTGGAAGCGTTTTTGCAGCAGAACCATGCCCCGTGTCACGCCAGCCGTGGCGCGTGGGGCGGCGCCCGGATGTGGGAGCAGCACGCCATGGGCAATTTGGACGGCCATGGTTGGCACCTCGACCGCAGGCTGTTTGACGCGTGGTTGCGCCAGGTCGCCCAGTCGCGCGGGGCAGGGGCGTTGACGCACACACGGCTGGTGTCTGTGCGCAGTCTTGCCGGTGAGATGCCGTGGCACCTCGAACTGCAACGCGGCGATCAGCGGCTGACGCTGAGTGCACGTTTTGTGGTTGATGCCAGTGGGCGCAGCAGCGCGTTTGCCAGGCAACTGGGATACAAGCGCAAGGCCAGGGACAAGCTGGTGTGTGGCTGGTTATTCGGGAGGGACGGTTGCGCGGGCGGTATCAGTGAATTGCACGCCGAAGCGCAGGGCTGGTGGTACACGTCGCCCTTGCCGAATGGCCGTCGCTTGCTGTCCTTTTACACCGACGCCGATTTGGACGCTGCCGCTTCTGCGCATCACCCCGAGAGGCTGCTCACGCGTGTACAGCATGTGCCGGAACTGAGTCGCACATTGGCGGCATACGGGTTCAGCGCCACTGGGTCCGTTGGGTTTTGTGCGGCGCATGGGGCAGCGTTGGAACAGGCCACAGGCACAGGGTGGCTGGCGGTAGGCGACGCGGCGTTGTCGTTTGATCCTTTGTCTGCGCAGGGTTTGTTCAATGCGCTCTACACCGGGCTGGCCGGTGCCGAGGCGATTCATGCTCAGTTAGCGGGCGATGGTGCCGCCGCTGGGCGTTACCAGGCTGAGCTGGACCGCATTGAGGCGGCTTATTCGGCCCATTTGCGCGGCTGGTATGAAGAGGAGCGCCGCTGGCCGGATCAAGCGTTTTGGCAACGACGGCAGGGCATATCGCAGGTATGAAAAATCCGGAATCCTCATCAGATTCCGGATTTTTTTGGCCTGTAAATCAGACCGTCACATGCAGGCGTACATCGACATTGCCGCGGGTGGCATTGGAGTACGGGCAGACTTGGTGAGCCGCGTCGACCAGGCTTTGTGCGTCATCCTGGGCCAGGCCGGGCAGGCTGATGTGCAGGTCGATATCCAGACCGAAACCGCCGGGGATCTGGCCGATGCCGACGTGAGCGGTGATCGAGGCGTCATCCGGGATTTTGCGTTTGGTCTGGCTGGCGACGAATTTCAGCGCGCCGATAAAACAGGCCGAGTAACCGGCGGCGAACAGTTGTTCCGGGTTGGTGGCCTGGCCACCGGCGCCGCCCAATTCTTTTGGCGTGGACAGTTTGACGTCGAGGATGTTGTCGCTGGAAACAGCGCGACCATCACGGCCGCCGGTGGCGGTGGCTACTGCGGTATAGAGCGTTTGCATGGCATTTTCCTCTTTGTATTTAGCGCTAACTGTTTGCGCGCTAAGTAGTTGGTGAGGCGAATGTATAGCGCTAATGTTTAGCGCGCAAGATAAATTTAAAAAATATTCGCTTGTGAGGTTCTTCCTGCTCTTGTGCGAGGGCTAAACGGCGCCTTGCAGATTGCTGCGCAGGGCAATCAAATCGGCTTGCAGCTTACGCAACTGCTCCAGCTCCATGCCGCTGGCACCCAGGATGCACTGGGGAATACCCATGGCCTTTTCCTGCACGGCGCGACCTGCGCCAGTCAGTTCCACCACTACCACGCGCTCGTCTTCGCGGCTGCGGGTACGACTGAGCAGGCCCTCAGCTTCCAGGCGTTTGAGCAACGGCGTGAGCGAACCGGGATCGGTCAGCAGGCGGCTGCTGATTTCACCGACAGTCAAGCCGTCCTCTTCCCACAGCACCATCATGGCCAAGTACTGCGGATAGGTCAGGCCGAGGGCTTGCAGCAGCGGTTTGTAGACCTTGGTCATCAGCAGCGAGGTGGAGTGCAGAGCGAAACACAGCTGATTGTTCAGCATCAGCGATTCGCACGGGTCAGGATTTTTGCTCATGGCAGTGCCTCAAAAAAGCGTCTATGGGCTGGAATCTAGCGGGCAAATGTTTAATGCGCCAGATAATCTTGGGCGGACGCTCAAATCAACCCGCTCTGCAGCGCCAGATCCCACGGCGGAACCGGGCTGAAACGGGATTTGAGGTATTCAAGCAACAAGCGACTGCGTGCATTGGGCTGCTGCTCCAGGCGCAGTGCATAGATCCCGGTGGTTTCCGGGCTGGGCAGACCGCCTTCGCAAAACAGCGGCAGCAGTTCGCCGCGCACCAGGTATTCACTGGCCAGCCAGGTGGGCAGGTGGGCGATGCCCAACCCGGCCAACGCACCGGAGAGCAGGGCTTCGGCATTATTGGCGCTCATGCGGATGCGCTGCGGGCGGTACGTGGCGCGGCGCCCGTCCAGTTCGAAGCGCCAGGCGAACATCGGTGCCAGGCCATCCCAGTCCAGGCCGTCGTGTTCGCTCAAGTCACGCGGATGCGTCGGCGTGCCGCGGCTTTTCAGGTAGGCCGGGCTGGCGCAGGCGATGCGCACGATACTGGCCAGGGGCGTGGCGATCAGCCGGGTGTCGACGATATGCCCGGCGCGCAGCACCAGGTCGACTTTGCCCAGGTGCGCGCCCTGCATGTCCACGAAGCTGTCGATCAGGTGCAGGTGCACATCCAGGCCGGGGTACACATTCAGAAAGTCCGCGATCACCGGCGCCAAGTGCCGTCGGCCAAACGCCGCCGGTGCGTCCACGCGAATCAAACCCTCCGGCGCATGGCTCAGGGACACTGCTTCGGCCCGTGCCAGTTGCAACTCGCTGACAATCCGCCGCGCGCGTTCGGCGAACGCCAGGCCGGCGGGTGTGGCAACCACCGCGTGGGTACTGCGCTGGAATAAGCGACTGCCCACCGAGCTTTCCAGGCTGTCGATGCGCCGCGCCACGGCGGAAGGCGTCAGCGGATGCCTGCGTGCGGCGGCGGAAAAGCTGCCGGTTTCCAGCACATCGAGAAACAGGCTCAACTGATCGGTGAGAGTATTGGGGTTCATCGGGGCTGCGCTTATGCGAGATTGGCACAGCCATTGTGCGTTGCTGTGCGTTTCCGCGCTAGAGCCGACTGCGTAGCATGAGGCCCATTGGTAATACGGAGTAACGAGCGGTGTGGGACTTAGTGATGTATCTGGTGTTGGGGGCTGCCTTGGGCACGGTGGGCGGGCTGTTTGGCATTGGTGGCGGGTTGATCGCCATCCCGGTGCTCGGCGTACTGTTCGGCCTTGACCAGCAAATCGCCCAGGGCACCGCGCTGGTGATGGTGGTGCCGAATGTGATGCTCGCGCTGTGGCGTTATCACCAGCGCAACCGCATTGAACTGCGCCACGCACTGCCGTTGGGGGTGATGGGCTTCAGTTTTGCCTGGCTGGGTTCAATCTGGGCCGTGGGCCTGGATGCCGGTGTTATGCGCATTGGCTTTATCGCGTTTCTGGTGGCGCTGTCGGCCTACAACCTTTTGCGCATGTTCACCCGCAATGCGCCGCCGACTGCGCAGATGCGCTACGCCTGGCCGTGGTTGGGCGTGTTGGGCGCGGTGTCGGGCTCCATGGGCGGGCTGTTCGGCGTCGGCGGTGCGGTGGTTGCCACACCGGTACTCACCAGCGTGTTCGGCACCACCCAAGTGGTCGCCCAAGGGCTGTCCTTGGCGTTGGCGCTGCCCAGCACCGGGGTGACCCTGATCACTTACGCCTGGCACCAAGAGGTCGACTGGATGATCGGCATACCCTTGGCCGTCGGCGGCCTGCTGAGTATCAGTTGGGGTGTAAAAGTGGCCCACGCCTTGCCTGAACGCCTGTTGCGCGGGCTGTTCTGCGGCTTTCTGGTGGTGTGTGCGGTGATGCTGACATTCAAAGTCTGAAGCCTTCAAGGATGTACTCGGCCAGGCAGTCGGTGATGGGCGAGGTCATCGCCGGGTTGCGCAGCAAGTGCAGGTTCATCGAGGGCAGCGGCGGGAAACCCTCGTTGCTGCCCAGCACGCGCAAGTCTTGCGTCACCAGGCTTTCCATACTGATCATCACCGCCAGGCCCGCACTGACCACCGCCTGAATCGCCGCCACGTTGGTGCTGTGATAGGCCATGCGATAGTCCCGCCCCGCGGTCTTCAGCGCGGTGCAGGCCCACTGGGTGTAGACGCAGTCGGCACCGGACATCGCCAAGGGCAGGGCATCGTGCTCGTCCATGCAGAAGCACGGCGCCGCTGCCCAAACGATGCGCTCGGTGCGCAACAGTTCGCCGATTTCCTTGCCGGGCTCGCGACTGATCACGGTCAGCGCCAGGTCGCGTCGTTGCATCAATACGCCGGACGATTCGCAATGCAGCTCGATCTGGATCAGCGGATAGGCCTTGGAGAACTGCTTGAGTATCCCCGGCAGAAAGCGCATCACGTAGTCATCCGGCGTACCAATGCGCACCAGGCCGACCATGTGCGGCTCGCGCAAGGTGTTGAACACTTCACTGTGCAGTTTCAGGATGCGCCGCGCATAGCCCAGCAACACCTGGCCCTCGGGCGTCAGCCGCACCTGACGACCATCGCGCTCGAACAACTTGCGCTGCAGCACGTCTTCTTCCAGGCGTTTCATTTGCATGCTCACCGCCGATTGCGTGCGGTTGACCTGCTCGCCCGCGCGGGTAAAACCGCCTTGGTCGGCAATGGCGACGAAGGTGCGCAGCACGTCGGTGTCGATACTCGGGTAGCCTGGCAATTGATCAATCTCCGAGATGTATTTCATAAGAAACATTCGTTGGATTGATCATAGTGCGGGGCACACACTTTCGTCATCCCCACGGGAGGGCGAGAAGATGAAAGGTCAAAAAGGTTTTGTGTTGATGGCTAAGCGGCCGCTGCTCGGGCTGTTTCAAACGATTGCCCGGTGGCAGATCGTGCACCGCGAACGCCAACTGCTGGCGAGCATGAGCGACGATGCGCTCAAGGACATCGGTCTCAACCGTGCCGATGTGGCGCACGAGACTCATCGGCATTTCTGGGAAGATCCGCTGCGCAAATGACCGAGGATGCAGTAGGGTAGGCCGCGAGCAATCAAGGAGATGCCCATGCCCGTCGACCTGTGTTTTTCCCTTAAGCAAGCGCGACGCATGGCGCTGGCGGCCCAGGGTTTTTCCGGGCGCCAGGCGCCTGCGCTGATCAAGGCCGCGCAGCTGAACCGCATGATCGAGCGCCTGGGCGTGCTGCAGATCGATTCGGTCAATGCCGTGGTGCGTTCCCATTACCTGCCGGTGTTTTCCCGGTTGGGCAATTACTCCCCGTTGCTCCTTGAGCAGGCGGCCTGGAGCCAGGGCCGGCGAAGGTCGTTGTTCGAATATTGGGGGCATGAGGCGTCGTTGCTGCCCATGGCGTTGTACCCGCTGATGCGTTGGCGTATGGCGCGGGCCCGGCAGGGGCAGGGGATCTATGCGCAGATGGCGCGGTTCGGTCGCGAGCAGCAGGGGATTATCCAGCGGGTACTGAAGACCGTTGAACAGCAGGGCGCACTGGGCGCGGGCAGTTTGTCGACCCGCGAAGAACGCGCGGGCCCGTGGTGGGATTGGAGTGATGAGAAACACGCGCTGGAATGGCTGTTTGCCGCCGGCCTGGTTACCGTCGCGGGGCGGCGCGGGTTTGAACGTCTCTACGATTTGCCCGAGCGGGTTATTCCTGGCGACATCCTTCAACACGCCCCTCTGACGGAGGCTGAGGCCCAGCGCGGCCTGCTGCTGCACAGCGCCACCGCCCTGGGCGTGGGCAGCGAAAAAGACCTGCGTGATTACTTCCGCCTTGACCCCGCCGACAGTCGCAGTCGCTTGGCCGAGTTGGTCGAAGACGGCCAATTAATGACATGCCGGGTGCAGGGTTGGAAGCAGCCGGCGTATTGCCTGCCCGCGCCTAAAGTGCCGCGCAAGGTAGCGACCAGTGCGTTGCTGTCGCCGTTCGATTCACTGATTTGGGAGCGCAGTCGCACCGAGCGTCTGTTCGATTTCCGCTATCGGCTGGAGATCTACACCCCGCAACAGAAGCGGGTGTACGGCTACTACGTGCTGCCGTTTTTGCATAACGAGCGCATCGCCGCACGGGTCGACGTGCGTGCCGAGCGTGCCAAAGGGCGCCTGGCGGTGCACGCGGTGCACGAAGAGGAGCCGGGGTTGGATGACGAGGGCATGTTGGCGCTGGCGCTGAACCTGCGGCAAATGGCCGATTGGCTGGGCCTCGAGCAGGTCCAGCTCAATTGCCAGCGGCCAAGTGCCGCGCGGTTGCGCATCGCCACAACACGCACTCATCAAGCCTCAGGGGTTCTCAGCGTTTGACCTGCTTCAACGTCTCGGCAATCAGGAACGCCAGTTCCAGCGACTGATCCGCGTTCATCCGGGGGTCGCAGTGGGTGTGGTAGCGGTCCGACAAGCCATCTTCGGTGATCGGCCGAGCGCCGCCGATGCATTCGGTGACGTTCTGCCCGGTCATCTCGATATGAATCCCGCCAGCATAGGTGCCTTCGGCCTGGTGCACCTGGAAGAACTCTTTCACTTCTCCAAGGATCTGCGCAAAGTCGCGGGTCTTGTAGCCGCTGCTGGCCTTGATGGTGTTGCCATGCATCGGGTCCGAGCTCCACAGCACTTGCTTGCCTTCGCGCTGCACCGCGCGAAGCAGGTTCGGCAGGTGGTCGCCGACCTTGCCGGCGCCCATGCGCGCGATCAGGTTGAGGCGGCCGGGGTCGTTGTCCGGGTTGAGGATGTCGATCAGGCGGATCAGGTCGTCGGGGTTCATGCTCGGGCCGACCTTGACCCCGATCGGGTTGTTCACCCCGCGCAGGAACTCGACATGGGCCCCGTCCAACTGACGGGTGCGGTCGCCGATCCACAACATGTGGGCCGAGCAATCGTAGTAGTCGTTGGTCAGGCTGTCGCGGCGCACGAACGCTTGCTCGTAGTTGAGCAGCAGCGCTTCGTGGGCGGTGAAAAAGCTGGTTTCGCGCAGTTGCGGCGAACTGTCCATGCCACAGGCGCGCATGAATGCCAGGGTTTCATCGATGCGGTCGGCCAGTTGGCTGTATTTTTCGGCCAGGGCGGAGTTGGCGATAAAGTCCAGGTTCCACTTGTGCACCTGGTGCAGGTCGGCGAAACCGCCCTGGGCGAAGGCGCGCAGCAGGTTGAGGGTGGCGGTGGACTGGTGGTAGGACTGCAGCAGACGTTCCGGGTCCGGCACACGGCTTTTTTCGTCGAAGCCGATACCGTTGACGATATCGCCACGGTAGGCGGGCAGGGTGACACCGTCGATGGTTTCGTCGTTGGCCGAGCGAGGCTTGGCGAACTGACCGGCCATGCGCCCGACTTTCACCACCGGGCAGCCCGCGGCGAAGGTCATCACGATCGCCATTTGCAGCAGCACTTTGAACGTGTCGCGGATTTTCGCGGCGGAGAACTCGGCAAAGCTCTCGGCGCAGTCGCCGCCTTGTAACAGGAAGGCGCGACCCTGGGTCACTTCGGCAAACTGACGGCGCAACTCGCGGGCTTCCCCGGCAAACACCAGCGGCGGATAACTGGCCAGGCTCTGCTCCACCTGGGACAGGTGTGCGGAGTCCGGGTACTGGGGTTGTTGCTGGATCGGCAGGGCGCGCCAGCTGTCGGGGCTCCAGGGTTGGCTCATCATGAACTCGATTGGCTGATTGACGGTCGGGCGCCAATGTTATCAGCAATTAGTGCGTGACCTGCTGCTGCCGGTTGGCCGACAATCGCGCCTTTGCCGTGCGGCAACTCATTAGGAGCAGTGATGACAGAGGAGCGTGTCGAGCGCGTGCTGGCCGAGGTCCATGATGACTTTGGCATGATCCGTGTGCTCGAAGTGGCGGATTACCGTTTTCTCGAGTTCGGCGATGCCATCGAGCAAAGCTGCGTGTTCACCGCCGACCCGAGCTGGCTGGAGTACGACTACACCCGCGCGATGCTGATTGGCGCGTTGTGCCATGAACAGCCCGAGAGCGCATTGTTCCTCGGGTTGGGCGCCGGTACGCTGACCCAGGCCTGCCTCAAGTTTCTGTCGCTCGAAGACGTCGAAGCGATCGAACTGCGCCCCGATGTGCCGCGTCTGGCCATCGAGTTCATGGGGCTGGATGATGATCCGCGACTGTACATCCGTATTGGCGATGCCCTGGCGTTGCTGGAAACCGCTGAGCCGGCTGATTTGATTTTCGTCGACCTCTATACCGATGTTGGCCCCGGTGTCGGCCACCTGGCCTGGACCTTCCTGGAAAACTGCCAGAAAAAGCTCAACCCCGGCGGCTGGCTGGTGATCAACCAGTGGGCCACCGACGACGGCAAACCCTTGGGGGCGGCCCTGCTGCGCGGGTTGTACCATCGCCATTACTGGGAACTGCCGGTCAAGGAGGGCAATGTGATTCTGCTGGTGCCGTCGGAGCTGGATCAACTGTTGGACCAGGACGCGCTTTCTGCTCGCGCAGAAGCCCTGGCGCCGCGCCTTGGATACTCGTTGCAGTCGTTGATCAAGGTGATTCGCCCAGCAACTTAGTGGTCTGTTCTGACGCCTTCGCGAGCAAGCTCGCGGAGGCGTCGATACCCACTCAGATACCCTTGAACACGCCCGGCCGCTTTTCGATCATAGCCCGTACGCCTTCCCTGGCATCTTCGCTGTTGAACAGTTTATCGACCAGTGGCGGCAGTGCCGCGGCCGCCACCGTCTCGCCTTCCATGCGCGCCAAACGCGCCGACATCAACGTAGCCTGCACCCCCAGCGGTGCCTGGCGCGCGATCCGGCTGGCCAGTTCAATGGCGCGTGGCAGCAGGTCTTCGCTGGCCATCACTTCCTGTACCAGCCCGAGTCGCAGGGCTTCATGGGCGTCGAACTCGTCGCCGGTGAGCAACCAGCGCATCGCATTGCCCCAGCCGGCGATCTGATGAAAGCGCAAGGTCGCGCCACCAAACGGAAAGATCCCGCGCTGTACTTCCATCTGCGCAAAGCGCGTGTTGCTCGCACACAGGTTGATATCCGCCGCCAGCATCAGTTCGATCCCAATGGTCAGGCAGTAACCCTGCGCCGCAACGATCACCGGTTTGCTCACGCGGGGCCCGGCAAACACGCCCCACGGATCGCAGCCGCCCAGAGGGGGTCGCCAGCCGTCAGCCATCACCGCGCTGACATTGGCCAGGTCGAGCCCGGCGGTGAAGTGGTCGCCATGGGCAAAGACCACGGCCACCCGCGCCTGGTCATTTCGATCAAATTCGCCATACGCCAGGCTCAGGTCATTGAGCAAATCCAGATCGAAGGCATTACGCTTGGCCACCCGGTCCAGGCCCAACAGCAGGACATGGCCCTGGAGTTCACGGCTGACGCGGCTGCTGCTGGCTTGATTCATCGGGTGTGCCCTCGGGCGCAGGGAAGGGTTTCAGACCAAAGGTCTTGAACGTTGAGTGAAACGTTTAAGCGTTATGGCCCGCAGGGCCGGGCCTTTGAAAAATAGACGCTGGCGGTGTTATCTGCAAAGACTGTGACGCAGCGCGGTTTATCGGCGCTTTGCGATAAAAAAAGCTCCCTTTTTCAGGTATTTCCGGTATAGTGCGCGCCGGCCTTTAACCGGGCCGCGTTTAGGTAGCGCAATTCCCCGAAGTCAGCTTCGGCTGCACGTCCGCACAGCGGACTCTTCCTTGACGAATCTTTTTCATTCATTCGTTTTCGCAAATCCCCGCCGACAAAGCAGCCAGGGCGACTCTTGAGTCTCAACACGGCATGCGCAGCTTTGGAGCATGGGTCTTTGCGGATGCACTTAGAGGCAGACCCATGACCCAGGAAACCGGCGGCTTCGCCGCTTTTAATCTTAACCCGAACATTCTTGCTGCCGTCATCGCGACCGGCTACGAAGAACCTTCGGCGATTCAGCAGCAATCGATCCCGATCATCATGGCCGGCAAGGACATGATTGGCCAGGCGCAAACCGGTACCGGTAAAACCGCCGCGTTCGCCCTGCCTATCCTGCACTGCATCGATCCTGCCAAGCGCGAACCGCAAGCCCTGATCCTGGCGCCAACCCGTGAGTTGGCGCTGCAAGTAGCAACCGCTTTCGAAACCTACGCCAAGCAAATGCCAGGCGTGACCGTTGTGGCCGTTTACGGCGGCGCGCCTATGGGCCCACAACTGAAAGCCATCCGTAATGGCGCACAGATCGTTGTCGCCACCCCGGGCCGTCTGTGCGACCACCTGCGTCGTGACGAAAAAGTCCTGTCGACCGTTAACCACCTGGTGCTCGACGAAGCTGACGAAATGTTGAAGCTGGGCTTTATGGATGACCTGGAAGTCATCTTCAAGTCGCTGCCACCGACCCGTCAGACCGTGCTGTTCTCGGCCACTCTGCCACAGTCGATCCGTGCCATTGCCGAACGCCACCTGCGCGATCCGGAGCACGTAAAAATCCAGACCAAGACTCAGACCGTTACCGCGATCGAACAGGCTCACCTGTTGGTTCACGCTGACCAGAAGACCTCGGCTGTATTGAGCCTGCTGGAAGTTGAAGACTTCGACGCCCTGATCATGTTCGTGCGCACCAAGCAAGCGACCCTGGACCTGGCCAGTGCCCTGGAAGCCAAAGGCTACAAAGCCGCTGCGCTGAACGGTGACATCGCCCAGAACCAGCGTGAGCGCGTGATCGATTCCCTCAAGGATGGCCGTCTGGACATCGTTGTCGCGACCGACGTTGCTGCTCGTGGCCTCGACGTTCCGCGTATCACCCACGTGTTCAACGTTGACATGCCTTACGATCCAGAGTCTTACGTTCACCGTATCGGCCGTACCGGCCGTGCGGGTCGCGAAGGTCGTGCATTGCTGCTGGTGACGCCACGTGAGCGCCGCATGCTGCAAGTGATTGAGCGTGTAACCGGTCAGAAAGTCGCTGAAGTGCGCCTGCCGGATGCCCAGGCTGTTCTCGATGCACGCATCAAGAAACTGACTAACAGCCTGGCCCCTCTGGTGGCTGACGCTGAATCGACCCACGGCGACCTGCTGGACCGCCTGACTGCCGATATCGGTTGCACCCCGCGTGCCCTGGCTGCCGCTTTGCTGCGCAAAGCCACCAATGGTCAGGCCCTGACCCTGGCAGCCATCGAGAAAGAGCGTCCACTGGTTCCGAACAGCGCGCCACGCAGTGATCGTCCAGAGCGTACCGGCGACCGTCCGGACCGTGGCGATCGTGAGCGTCGTGCTCCGGTTCCATTGGCCGAAGGCCGTGCTCGTTGCCGTACCGCGCTGGGTGCGCGTGATGGTATCGCTGCCAAGAACCTGCTGGGCGCAATCCTCAACGAGGGTGGCCTGGCACGTGAAGCGATCGGTCGCATCCAGGTCCGTGACAGCTTCTCCCTGGTGGAGCTGCCGGAAGACGGTCTGGAAAAACTGCTGGCCAAGCTCAAAGACACTCGCGTTGCCGGTAAGCAGCTCAAGCTGCGTCGCTACCGCGAAGATTGATCCGCCCTTGGGCTGATTGATCGCACATAAAAAATCCCCGACTGGTTCGGGGATTTTTTTTGCGTCGGATTCAGCCGAAGCGGTAGATGTCCATGCCCAGCGCACCCAGGGTGAATCCCTGGTGCGCCACACTGAACTTACCGCCGGCGCCACGCGCAAAGTAAAGCGGCAACAGGTGCTCGTCGCTCGGGTGACTGCGCACGGCATAAGGCGCCTGACGACGATAATCATGCAACGCGGCTTCATCGTCGGCCGCCAGTTTTTCCACCACCCAGTCGCGAAACTCCCGTGCCCAGGGCTCAATGCTTTCAGGCCCTGCGTGCCAGTCCAATTCCCCCAGGTTATGGGTGATGCTGCCGGAGCCGATCAGCAGCACGCCGTGTTCGCGCAGGCCGGCCAAAACGTGCCCGATTCGGGTTTGCAGGGTCGGGCCCATACGGCTGGGCAAGGAAACCTGGACCACCGGGATATCGGCCGCCGGGTACATCAGCGACAGGGGCACCCAGGTGCCATGGTCGAACGGGCGCGTGTTATCGACTCGCGCTGCCAGGCCATCGGCGTGCAACCGCTCGACAATCTCGGCCGCCAAGTGCGGGTCGCCCGGTGCCGGGTACTGCACGGCAAACAGCTCGCGAGGGAAACCGCCGAAGTCGTGCCAGGTTTCGGGTGCGGCGCTGCCGCTGACCAGCAGTTCCCTGCTTTCCCAATGAGCCGACACCACTACAATCGCCTTCGGCCGGGGCAGTTGCGCCGCCAAACGTTGCAGCGCCGGCCCGCTGGCGCCGGGTTGCAGGGCGAGCATCGGCGAGCCGTGAGAGATAAACAGGCTGGGGAGCATAAGTGGGGTCCTGAACGTTAACATGGCCCCATCTTCATTCAGTTCATTGATCAAAATCTAATATAAGTTTTAGCGCTATTTGATCGAATTTTCGGAGGTGGTTCCATGGAGCCCAAATTTTGGCAGGAGCGCTGGGCGCGCAATCAAATCGGCTTTCACCTGCCCGAGGTCAACCCGTACCTGCCACGGCACTGGCCATCGCTGGCGCTGGCCGAAGACGCCAAGGTGCTGGTGCCGCTGTGTGGCAAAAGCCTGGACTTGATGTGGCTGGCCAGCCAGGGGCACAGTGTGCTCGGTGTCGAGTTGTCGGAGCAGGCGGTGGTGGCATTCTTCGATGAACAAAACCTGACGCCGCGAATTACCCGGTGCGGACCGTTCCAGGTGTACCAGGCGGATTCCATTGAGCTGTGGTGCGGTGATTTCTTTGCGCTGGATGCGCAGGCGTTGGCCGATTGCACGGCGCTCTATGACCGCGCCGCCTTGATTGCCTTGCCGCCACTGATGCGCGCGCAGTACACCGAGCATTTGAACAACCTCCTGCGGCCTGGCTGCCAGGGGTTGCTCATTACCCTCGACTACGACCAGACGCAAAAGGCCGGCCCGCCGTTTGCCGTGTCGGATGAGGAAGTGAAACTGCTGCTGGGGGCGCACTGGAGCCTGCAGGTGATCGATGAGCAGGATATCTTGGGCCAGAGCTGGAAGTTCGTGCAGGATGGCGTCACGCGTCTGGATGAGCGTGCTTATCGACTGTCAAAGGATCGGCCGATCGTTGCCTGACGCCTGATGCTGCGGCGGTCTTTGGTATTGGGGCTGCTACGTAGCCCGGCGCGGGCAAGCCGCTCGCCACAACAGCGGTGTTTTTTATGCGCAAAAAAAGGGGCGACTCAGTCGCCCCTTCTCTGGTTGCAAGCGCTATCAGCCGCGACGACGCAATGCGTCGATACGCTCTTCCAGCGGCGGGTGGCTCATGAACATGCGAGCCAGGCCCTGTTTGATGCCGCCGTTGATACCGAAGGCGGTCAGGCTGTCGGGCATATGCACCGGCAGGCCTTGTTCGGAGCGCAGGCGTTGCAGCGCGCCGATCATTGCGTTGGTGCCTGCCAGGCGTGCACCGGCTTCGTCTGCGCGGAACTCACGTTTGCGCGAGAACCACATCACGATCGCACTGGCCAGGAAGCCCAGCACCACTTCGGCGAAGATGGTCGCCACGAAGTAGGCGATACCACGGCCGTCTTCGTTCTTGAAGATCACCTTGTCGACAAAGTTGCCGATGATCCGCGCAAAGAACATCACGAAGGTGTTCACCACGCCCTGCACCAGTGCCAGGGTGACCATGTCGCCATTGGCGACGTGGCCGATTTCGTGCGCCAGTACCGCTTTTACTTCGTCGGGCGAAAAACGCTCCAGAAGGCCTTGGCTCACGGCCACCAGGGCGTCGTTCTTGTTCCAGCCCGTGGCGAAGGCGTTTGCCTCATAGGCAGGGAAAATCCCCACTTCGGGCATTTTGATGCCTGCTTCCTGGGACAACTGCTCCACGGTTTGCATCAGCCATTGTTCGTGGCGGGTGCGCGGTTGAGTGATGATCTGGGTACTGGTGCTCATTTTCGCCATCCACTTGGAGATGAACAGCGAGAACAGCGAGCCGGCAAAACCAAAGACCGCACAGAAAATCAGCAGCTGATTGAGGTTCAGATCAACCCCATTGGCCGCCATGAACCCGTCGAAACCGAAAAGGCTCAGGGTGACGCTGGCAATCAGCACGACTGCCAGGTTAGTGGCCAAGAACAGCAGAATGCGCATCATGGTTGTAGAGATCTCCTCATGCTTAATATGTCGCTTACTGCGGGGTATATAAGGTGCGGCCTTGGGTGATTCAACCGGGCGACTATTTCAAACTGTGTCCTACAGCCTTAATGTACAGTCTTGAAGGGATTTTCTTACACGCAATGCCGCCCGTGATCAACCTCCAGTTGCCTTTAGGCCCCGTAACTACTGGGGCGCGCAGGCAATTGAGGGTAAGCGGGCTGCGGCGGTGGGCGATGAGCAGAGAAGTGTTGCCAGATAATCGCTGTACGACCGAATCTCGGTCGTACAGCGCGATTTCCACTACTGGCGATAGGACTTGAGGAAATTGCCGATACGACCAATGGCCATGTCCAGGTCATCCACGCGCGGCAAAGTCACCACGCGGAAGTGATCCGGCCACGGCCAGTTGAACGCCGTGCCTTGGACCACCAGCAGTTTTTCCGACAGCAACAAGTCCAGCACGAACTTTTCGTCGTTGAGGATCGGGCAGACTTTTGGGTCGATCCGTGGAAAGGCGTACAGCGCGCCCATGGGTTTTACGCAGCTGACGCCCGGAATCGCGTTGAGCAGTTCCCAGGTACGGTTACGCTGTTCCAGCAGGCGGCCTTGGGGCAGGATCAGGTCGTTGATGCTCTGGTAGCCGCCCAGGGCCGTCTGGATCGCGTGCTGGCTCGGTACGTTGGCACACAGGCGCATATTGGCCAGCATGTCGATACCTTCGATGTAGCTTTGCGCATTGTGCTTGGGACCGGAAATGGCGATCCAGCCGGAGCGGAAACCCGCCACGCGGTACGATTTGGACAGCCCGTTGAAGGTCAGGCACAGCAGGTCCGGCGCCAGGGAGCCGGTGCAGATGTGCACGGCGTCATCGTAGAGGATCTTGTCGTAGATCTCGTCGGAGAACACCACCAGGTTGTGCTGGCGTGCCAGTTCGAGCATGCCCAGCAGCACTTCTTTGGAATACACCGCGCCGGTCGGGTTGTTCGGGTTGATGATCACCAGGGCCTTGGTGTTCGGGGTGATCTTGGCCTTGATATCGGCCAGGTCCGGGAACCAGTCGGCGCCTTCGTCACACAGGTAATGCACCGGGTGGCCGCCGGCCAGGGTCACGGCTGCGGTCCACAGCGGGTAGTCCGGTGCCGGCACCAGGACTTCGTCGCCGTTGTTGAGCAGGGCCTGCATGGACATCACGATCAGCTCGGACACGCCATTGCCCAGGTAGATGTCTTCGATGCCGACACCTTCCACCTGTTTCTGCTGGTAGTACTGCATCACCGCCTTGCGCGCACTGAACAGGCCTTTGGAGTCGCTGTAGCCCTGGGCGGTGGGCAGATTGCGGATCACATCCTGGAGGATTTCGTCCGGCGCTTCGAAACCAAAGGGCGCCGGGTTGCCAATGTTCAGCTTGAGGATGCGGTGACCTTCCTCTTCCAGGCGCTTGGCGTGCTTGAGCACTGGGCCGCGAATGTCGTAGCAGACGTTGGCGAGCTTGTTCGATTTGCTGACCTGCATGGCGATGTGATCCTGAAAATGAACGATCCAGACGGCGTGGACACTACCGTACTGTGAGTCCTGCGAGGCCCGCACCCATAAATACGTTTGAATGCCGATAGCGCGGGTGCCAGACTGGCGTTTTGAAGAGGCGCAATCATACGTGCCGCCTGATCCATGGAAAAGACACAGATCAGGCTTTTTAAGTTGCCGAGGTGTAGCGATGGACAAGTTGCAGAAAACCGTTGATGAGTGGAAGGCCATGCTCGATCCGGAGCAGTACAACGTGTGCCGCCTCAAAGGCACCGAGCGGCCGTTCAGCGGCAAGTACAACGGTACCAAGACCGATGGCGTGTACCACTGTATTTGCTGTAACGAGCCGCTGTTCGATTCCAAGGCGAAATTTGACTCGGGCTGTGGCTGGCCGAGCTTCTACGAGCCGATTGCCGACAGCGCGATGATCGAGATCCGTGACGTCAGCCACGGCATGATCCGCACCGAAGTCACCTGCGCCAAATGCGATGCGCACCTGGGCCATGTGTTCCCCGACGGCCCACCGCCGACCGGCCTGCGTTATTGCATCAACTCGGTGTGCCTGGACCTGGTGCCGCGCTAGCCCAGGGCTGCCCCTGTGCAACCGTGCGGGGGTGATCTATAGCGGGGTATCACTCCAGGTAATTAAATTGCACACAATTGAATTGCCCGCTATGGTTTTGCTCCTTCCCCTTCATTGAGGCACCGCCATGAGCGACAACCTGCTGAGCATCCCCTGCACCACCATCAAGGGTGAGCAAAAGACCTTGGCCGATTTTGCCGGCAAGGCCGTGCTGGTCGTCAACACCGCCAGCAAGTGTGGCTTCACCCCGCAATACAAGGGCCTTGAGCAACTCTGGCAGCAATACAAGGATCAGGGCCTGGTGGTGCTGGGCTTTCCCTGCAACCAATTCGGCAAGCAGGAACCCGGTGACGAAGGGGCTATTTCTGAGTTCTGCGAGCTGAACTTCGGTGTCACTTTCCCGCTGTTCAAGAAGATCGACGTCAACGGCAGTGGGGCGCACCCGCTGTTTGTGCAGCTGAAAAAACAAGCACCGGGCGTGCTGGGCACCCAGGGCATCAAATGGAACTTCACCAAGTTCCTCGTCGGCCGCGATGGTCAGGTGGTCAAGCGGTTTGGTCCGACCACCAAGCCTCAGGACCTGACCCAAGAGATTGAAGCCCTGCTCAAATGACCGACCTGGCCCTGGACAATCAGCTGTGCTTCAAGCTCTACGCGGCGTCACGCGCGGTGACCCGCGCCTACAAGCCGATGCTTGATCAATTGGGCCTCACGTATCCGCAATACCTGGTGATGCTGGTGCTGTGGGAATGGCACCACCTGCCGCCGGCGCAGCCGACGGTCAAGGCCTTGGGTGAGCGCTTGATGCTTGACTCGGGCACGTTGACCCCATTGCTCAAGCGGCTGGAGCAGATGGGCTGGGTGGCGCGCCGACGCAGCACCCAGGATGAGCGCGAAGTGCACCTTGGGTTGAGTAAAACCGGCGTGCAATTGCGCGATCAGGCCTACGCCCTGAAGACCCGCCTGCTGTGCGACAGCGGCGTCGACCTGAACCAGGCCGATGTTCTGCGCGACGGCCTGGATCAATTGCTGGCACAGGTCAGAGCGCTGTCGTCGTCGGCACCCACAGGTCCAGCAGCGCGTTGAGTTCTTCCCGGCGAAACGGTTTGGCCAGGTAATCGTTCATCCCCGCCGCCCGGCAACGCTCGCGCTCTTCGGACAAGGCGTTGGCCGTCACCGCGACAATCGGCAGGTCCGGCCAGCGCCCGCTGCGGCGAATCTGCCGGCTGGCCTCGTAGCCGTCCATCACCGGCATGTTGCAGTCCATCAAGACCATGTCGAAGCGTTGTTCTTCGAGGAGCTTGAGTGCTTCGCCACCGTGGGCGGCCACGATCACTTCGCAGCCCAGCTTGCTGAGCATGCCCTTGGCCACCAATTGGTTGACCGGGTTGTCCTCCACCAGCAGGATGCGCGCCCGATGCGCAAGCGGCGCGGCGTCCAGCTGGATCGGGTCAAGCACCGGGTGCGCCTCGGTGCGCAAATGGCGCTGCAGGATCTGGTACAGCGCATTGCGGCTCAAAGGGCGCGCTTGTTGCTGCAGCGGCGCCAGGGCCGCCACTTCTTCGCTGGGCATGAAATTGCCGTAGGCCGTCACCAACAAGATGGGCGCGGTAATGCCCGGCCGAATGCGGAACAGGCATTCCGGACAATCGGTCATCAACAGGTCAGGTGTTTGCCCGCTCAGGTCGTCATCCATGGTGAAGCAATGCGGCGTCAGCCCCCAACTGGGCAACAGGGCCGTGAGCAGCTCCGTCAGGCCGCCGCCGGCATTGGCGATGATCATGACCGTACCGGTGAGCGGTGGGGGCGCAACCGCAGGCGAATGGGTCGGCAATGGCAGGTCCGCGCAGAACTGGCTGCCAAACCCCACCTCCGAGCTGATGCTCAAGCGCCCCTTCATCGCTTCACACAGGTTATGCGTGAGCGCCAGGCCCAGGCCGGTGCCGCCAAACTGGCGAGTGATACCGGCGCCGGCCTGGGTGAACGGTTGGAAGATTTTTACCTGGGCGTCCTGAGCAATGCCGATCCCGGTATCGCAGACCTCAATGCGCACCCCGCCGCCGTGGGTACGCAGGCGCACATCCACCCGGCCAAAGCGCGTGAACTTCAGCGCGTTGGACAGCAAGTTGCTGACGATCTGCCGCACGCGGGTCGGGTCACCCAGCACTTGCGCCGGGAACTGCGGGTCGATCAGGCACGTCAGCTCGACGCTGGGCGCGGCGTTCTGCGACAACAGGTTGGCGGTGTCTTCCACCAGCGCGCCCAGGTCGAACGGGATGTGCTCCAGCTCCAGCTGGCCGGCGTCGAATTTGGACAGGTCGAGGATATCGTTGAGCAACTCCACCAGCACTTTGCCCGAGTCATGGGCGATGGACAGTTGCTGGCGCTGCTCGGCGTTCAATGGGCTGTCCAGCGACAGTGCGATCATGCCCAGCAGCCCGTTGAGCGGGGTGCGAATTTCGTGACTCATGTTGGCCAGGAACGCCGCCCGGGCCTGGGCCATGCCCAGCGCATTCATTCTGGCGGCTTCCAGTTCATCGTTGGACTGGCTCAAGCGTTGGTTGCTGGCCTTAAGCTCCAGGGTGCGCGCGGAGACGATATTTTCCAATTGCCCGAGGTATTCCGTAAGTCGGTCTTCGGCGTGGCGACGCTGCTGGATTTCCGTCTCCAGGGTGTCGAATTGCTGGTTGGCGACGTTGACCAACACCCCGATTTCATCGTGTTCATGTCCCGGTGGGCAGTCCAGGCGCGTCTGCCTGCGTGTGCTCAGCTCGCCGATAATGCGCACCAGCGGTTGGGTCAGCATTACGTAAAACAGGCCAAGCAAGATGCCGGTCAGCAACAGGCTGCGCACAAAGCCGTTGAGCAGCGTGATCTCGGCGCGGCGCAGGAAGCGACTACCAAAGGCGTAGGTGTCGACGTCAAGACGCAGCACCCCAAGGGACTCATTGGGCATGTGGCTCAGAAACAACGGGTCTTCAAACTCGCGGGTGGCGCCGAACAAGAAGTCGCTGATCGGCCGATAGGGGCTTTCTTTGCGCGGTCTGTCTACGTCGGCCAGTACCACGCCGTTGTTATCGATCAACTGTGCATGGGTGATGGCGGGGGAGGACAACAGCCCGAGGGTCAGTTCCTGGGCCAGTTCGGCGTCGATGTTGTAGGCGATACGTGACGCGGGGTTATGGCTGATTTCGATCAGCGAGCGAATTTCACGGTTGATGGATGCGTCTTCGCTGGCATAATCAATGCCGATTTGGATCAGGCTGAGCAGGGTTCCCAAGACGAAACCGACCAGCACAGTCAATCTGGCTTGTTTATAAGACAAGCGGTGGGCGAACTTGATATCCATCGAGTGTTGAACCACTTTACGTTTCCCTTCGCCCGGCAAGCATAGCTGAACATCCGCACGCTCTCGCTTGCCCGGCATGAATCGTTGTTTACGCGGCCCATGCGGCCTGTCGCAGGGTTGCCAATACGCCATCTTTTGCAGGAACTTGCCAGAGGAATAAGTGTGGATTCTCGATTGAATGCCTTTCTGGAGCGCGCTGATGCAGTGCTCGCTCGCCTGGAGCCCTTGCTGCCGGCGCCACGCCAGGCCATCGACTGGCATCAGTGCCTGGCCGCCCGCTGGCAACGTGAGGGCCGCAGCGGTTTCCTGTTGCCGCTGGACGTCAGCCTGGATATGCGCCTGTCCGACCTGATCGGCGTGGACAAGCAACGTGAAACACTGGCACGCAATACCCAGCAATTTCTCGATGGACTGCCCGCCAACCATGCGTTGCTGTGGGGCTCGCGTGGCACCGGTAAATCCTCCATGGTCCGTGCCTTGCTGGCCCAGCATGCCCAGGCGGGTTTGCGTCTGATCGAAATCGAGCGTGACCACCTGGCCGATCTGCCGCGTGTGGTCGAGCAACTGCTCAAGCTGCCGCAGCGTTTCATTTTGTTCTGTGACGACCTGTCGTTCGAGGCCGGTGAAGGCGACTACCGCGTGCTCAAGAGTGTGCTGGACGGCTCCCTGGAACAGGCACCGGAAAACGTGCTGCTGTATGCCACGTCCAACCGCCGCCATCTGGTTCCGGAAAACCAGAGCGACAACGACAACTGGAAGCGCGTGGACGGCGAATTGCACCCAAGCGAGGCGGTGGAAGACAAAATTGCCCTGTCGGACCGCTTTGGTTTGTGGTTGTCGTTCTACCCGTTTACCCAGGAGCACTTCCTGGAGGTGATGGCGCATTGGATCGGCGAGTTGGCCGCCAAGGCCGGTCTGCAATGGCAGCGTGATGAAGCGCTCGATATTCTCGCCGTGCGCTGGGCCACCGGGCGCGGCAACCGCAATGGCCGCTGCGCGTATCAATTCGCCCGTTACTGGGTGGGCCTCAAACTGCTGGAGCGTCAACCGTGATCGATTTACAACAAACAGGCGCCGGCCTGGATGGCTACGCCATGCTCTGTGCGCAACTGGAGTCGCTGTTGGCCGATGAGCGAGATTTCATCGCCAACAGTGCACAGTTTTCCGCCTTCCTGTTCAACCAATTGGACGACTTGAACTGGGCAGGTTTTTACCTCAATCGCAATGAAGAGCTGGTGCTCGGCCCGTTCCAGGGCCAGATCGCCTGTGTGCGTATCCCGTTTGGGCGAGGCGTGTGCGGTGCGGCTGCGGCCTCGCGACAAACCCAGCGGGTGGAAGATGTGCATGAATTTCCCGGGCATATCGCCTGTGACAGCGCATCCAACAGTGAGCTGGTCGTGCCGCTGGTCAAGAATGGCCAACTGATTGGCGTCCTTGACCTCGATAGCCCTTCGCTGGCCCGCTTTACTGCGCAGGACCAGGCGGGCATCGAACAACTGGCGGCGATTTTTCTGCGCTTGACCGACTGCTGATCCAAACAGGGGCGGCGCTGCGTCCGCCCCTATCTGGCGTCCATTTCCCGCAGTTGCTGGTGCAGCACCCGTTCCAGTTCCAGCATCAGTTTTTCCAGAGACCTCACAGCGGCTTCGATCAAGGCAGGGGCATCGCCGCGGGCACATACCTGTTCAACGGCTTCGCATTGCGAAGCCACTGAGTGGGCTCTGACGATGCGGGCGGCGCCCTTGATCTTGTGGGCTTGCTCGATAATCGCTTCGGGCGTCGCCTGCGTCGCCATCAGCGCGAGGAGTTCCTGCCGGTCGTGTCGGCTGCTGCTCAGCAGCTCCTCCAGCAGGCGCCGGTTCATCTGGGGATCGCCACCGGTCATGGCCTCGAACTTGCCGAGGTCAAGCATCGGGCCAGCCGCTTGAGGGCTGATTTGCGCCAATTGCCGTTCCAGCGCCGTCAGGCTGATCGGCTTGAACAGGCAGTCGTCCATACCTGCCTGGGCGCAGCGCTGCTTCTCTTCGGGCTGGGCATTGGCGGTAAAGCCCAGCACCACACATGGCGTAAGGTGTTCGCGCTGCTCGTATTCGCGTATCGAACGGCTCAATTCGTAGCCGTTCATGATTGGCATGTTGCAGTCGGCGATCACCAGATCGAAGTGCGCCTGGCGCCAGGCCTGGAAGCCTGCCGCGCCGTTTTGCGCGGCCGTAAACTGGTGACCGAGGTAACCGAGCTGCTGGCACATCAGCAGGCGGTTTGCCGGGTGATCGTCCACGACCAGCACATTGAGCGCAGGGGTGGTCGCGGCTGTCTCGGGCTTGATTTCATCGGTGACGAGCAACGGTTGCAGACGAGTCATCTTCAGGCTGACATGCACTTGCGTGCCCACCATCGGCACGCTGCTCAGGCTCAGTTGTCCGCCCATCATGCTGCACAGGCTGCGGCAGATCACCAGCCCCAGGCCCGCGCCACTCCTGGCCAACTGTCCGGCATTGTCGGCCTGGGCAAAGGGTTCGAACAGGCGTACCTGGTCATTGCGACTGATACCGATGCCGGTGTCCTCCACCACCAGTTTCATTTCGACCTGTTGCGGCGTTTGGGTGGGTAACACCGCTACCTTGATTTTCACCTGGCCGCGTTCGGTGAACTTGATGGCGTTGCTGACCAGGTTTGACAGCACTTGCTTGAAACGCAGCGGGTCTATCAGTACCTCGGTGTTATCCAGCTCGGGCTTGAATTCCAGCAGCAGGCTCAGGGTTTTCTGGCGTGCAAGGCCGTCGAACACCCGCACCACGGACTCGATCACCTCCCGCAGGTTCACGCGTTCCGGCGCCAGGCTCAGGCGGCCGGATTCAATACGCGCGATATCGAGGATATCGCCGATCAGTTCCAGCAGGTCCCTGGCTGAGTTGTAGGCCACTTCGATGGCCGTACGGTCGAGGTGACCCTGGTCCGCGCGCTTGAGCGTCAGCTCCAGCATGCCGATCACGGCGTTCATTGGTGTGCGTATTTCGTGGCTCATGGTGGCCAGAAAGGTACTCTTGGCCCGATTTGCCTCGTCGGCACGCTCCTTGGCGGCGCGCAGTTCGTCGAACAGTTGGCGGCGCTCGCTGATGTCGATCCAGCCCCCGATAATGCCTTGTACCTCGCCGTCGGAGTCGCGGTACGGCAGGATCCAGTGGTAGATCGTGAGTTTTTTTTCGCGAATATGCAGGGTTCGGTCCAGGATCAGCGGGGCGCCTTCGGCCACTACGCGTTGATAGTCGGTATGGTATTGCGCCGCTTCTTCGGCAAGGGCGGTGCTGACTTGCATCGCGGTTTTGCCGATCACGTCCTCCCGCCTGACCCCGAACACCTGCAGGTAGCTGTCGTTGCAGGTCTGCAGCAGGCCGTTGCGGTCTCGTACGTAAATCGGGTGCGGGGTTTCATTGACCAGGGCGCGCATGAATTCGAACTGGTCGTTGAGGGCGCGTTCGGCCATCTTCCGGTGCTTGATCTGACGGCGCATGTAGGCATTCCAGGTCAGGGAAATCAGCAGCAGCAGCCCGGTGCCCATGATGATGCGGGCGATCAGTTGGTGGTAGTCGCGCCAATAGCTCTCGGAGTCGGCGCGGTAGCCCCGCCAGCGACTGTTGATGACCCCCAGTTCGTCCGGCGCGATGCTGAGCAGGGCCTTGTCGAGTATCGAGCTGAGCTCGGTCGCGCTGCGTGATGTGGCCAGGGCAAAGGTGGCCGGCATCGTACCGATGCTGAAGCTGATTTGAAGCTTGTCCTGGAACATCTGCGCCGAGAGGAAGTAGTTGGCGACCACCAGGGTGTTGACGGCGCCGTCCACATCGCCTTTTACCAGTAGCTCGGTCGACTTGAAGGTATCGCCGGTTTCCACCAGTTCAATTTTTGGGAAATTGTCACGCAGGAACTTTTTCAACGGGCTGCCTTGGGTGATCGCCAGGCGCTTGCCTTCCATCTCTTCCAGGCCGGTGGGCGCCTGGTTTTCCTTGCGCGTCAACATCACGTAGGAATTTTCCAGATAGGGTCGACTGAAGTTCAGTTGCGCTTCCCGTTCGACGCTGGGGACGATCGCGCCAATGATATCGGTCTTGCCCGCCTCGATTTGCTCGATCATGGTCTCCACGTCGCGGCCGCGCTGGACGTCGAAGCGCAACCCGGTACGCAGGCGAATCAGCTCCAGCAGGTCAGCGGTGATGCCGCGAAAATTGCCATCGGCATCGAAGAACGTCAGCGGTGCATAGGTTTCGTTGACGGTCACCTTGAGCACCGGATTGTCTTTGAGCCAGCGCTCTTCGCGTGGGGTCAGTTGCAGCTTCTGGTCGGTCAGCAAGATAGCGCTGCCGGCGCTCCAGCGTTTGGCGATCGCTTCCCGTTCATTGATGGGCACGGCCATCAATACGGTATTGACGATACTCAACAACGTGCGCTGACGCTGGGATATGGCAAAACTGAATCCATAGGCCTCATGCTTGCCGAAGGTGGCCATGCGAACGTTTTTCAGGTAGCCCTTGTTGATCATGTAATGGGTGGAAATGGTATCGCCCAGAAACACGTCGGCCTGGTCGAATGCCACCGCATTCAGGGCGTTTTGATAAGAGGGGTAGGCGCGGATGGTCGCGTCGGGGTAGAGCTTTTCCACCTCGTCCAACGGCAGGTAGTGATAGACCAGCGCCAGGCGCATACCGGCCAGGCCATCACTGAGGCTGCGGGTTTCGCCTTCACGGGTGACCAACACCGGCTGGTCTACAGCATACGGCTCCGACAATGCCAGGTTGGGGTTGGCCGCCTCGAAGCCATTGGAGGAGCCGAGCAAATCGATATCGCCGTTTTCAAGGGCGCGGATCGCAGCCTCTCGAGAGGGATAGCGCACTACCGTTACCGGCACGGCCAACGCCTTGGTCAACAGGCCAGCATAGTCGGCGGTGAGCCCTTCGTAGTCGCGCCTGCTGGAGGTGAAGTCAAAAGGAGGGTAGTCGGGTGACGCCGTGCCTAATACCAGTTCGCGCTTGTTTTGCAGCCACTGGCGCTGGGCCTTGTTCAGGTGGGTTTCCAGTTGCACCGAGCCTGCACGACTCAGTAAGTTGAAATGCTCCGCGTCCGATTGCAATTGCGCGGGCACAGCGGCACTGAAGCACAAGCCGGTGCTCAATATAATCAGATAGTCCTTTATACACCTGGGCATCCGCTTTCTCACACTAGCGCGTTTCGTTTTGCCAGCTCGATAAGTTCTACCAAGGACTTGGCTTGAAGTTTTTGCATGAGCCTCTTTTTATAAGTGCTGACTGTTTTATTGCTCAGAAACATGCCTTTGGCAATTTCCTTATTGGTGCGGCCTTGGGCAAAAAGTTGCAATACCATCAGTTCGCGGTCGTTAACCGCCTTGAACAGTTCGAGTTCCCGGCAATCGACACCGGCGGTAGTCAACGCCTGGCTCGGGAAATAGTTATAACCGGATAGTACGGCGCGGATTGCGCTCAGCAGCTCGCTCAGGTCGCCTTCCTTGCACACATAACCGTCGGCGCCGGAGCGCATGCAGCGCGTGGCGAATAGCGTGGGGGACTGAGCTGTCAGCACCAGGGTTTTCATTGAGGTGTTCATTGCGTTGAATCGGCAGAGCACTTCGAGCCCATCCAGTTTCGGAATGCTGATATCCAGAATAATCAAGTCCGGCAGGCACTCGCGCACCATTTGAATGGCGTCGCATCCGTTATCTGTCTCTCCGACTACTTTGTAACCTTCATGTTCCAACAGCATGCGGATGGCAAGCCTTATAACCGGGTGATCGTCGATAATAAAAACGGTGTTCATAGTCACATTCCATGCAGGTGCAAATAAAGCGGGCACATTAGCTCAGAAGCGGGTAGTGGAGCATGAGTACGAGGGGGGCAGATATAAAACAGGAAAGGTCCTACGAAAAAAAAGGTAACGGCTTACCCGTCTATAAGGCTTTCTGAGGCGATGTGTGCGTGATGTGCGCAGGGATAGCTAAATTTCGGTGCTAAAGACTATATGTGGGAAGGGCGGGAGTTTTTCGACGGGCTAGTAGGTTTAAAGTCCTACGTCGATAACGAACTTAGTGGGCGAATCAAATATAAAAGCTCATCTTTGTTCAAAGGTTTTGGCAAGTAACCCAGCAGCGGCAGGTCGCGCGTCAATGCCTGAGTCAGTAAGTTTGAAAGTTCTGCCGAGGGCAGCCCGCTGAGCAGGATCGCGGTGGTGATAAAACCTCGGCGGCTGGCGATCTCTATCAGCTCAAGCCCGGGCAGGTCGGGCAGGCATTGGTCGCATAGAAGGACGTCAAAGGGGGTGTCTGCCAGCGTCATCAAATGGATCGCTTGTTCGGCGTTTTCCGCAGGGGTCAGCCGCTCGAAGCCAAAGCTTCTAAGCAGGCACTGGGTGGCCAGCAATTGGAAGGGATGGTCCTCCACCAACAGGATACGAAGGGGATAGTTGGGCATAGAAAGCACACGGTGAGTCAAGCGTCGATGGAGAGGGCGTGAAGCGGTTCGCCAGGGGGCCCGGAGCGTGCGCGATTATTCTCCGGGGATCTGTGCGAATTCGATCAGGCCGCTCTGTTCCCTTTGTAGGGCTATTCGCTTCAGGGCGCAGAGGGCTTGATCAGGACCGTTATTGAGGGCTTGAACGCCCGGTCATTTCCCGCGCCATCTCGGTGGCATAGCTGTCGGTCATGCCTGCGATAAAGTCGATCATGCGTAGGAACGATGTGTGCAATGGCCATTCGGGGTTGGGCGCATTGTTCCCAAGCAGGTCGAGAATGCGCCGGTTCTTGAACGACGGCGTGCGCCCGCCATGCTGTTCCAGTGCCGCACCACAGAAGGCGTTCAGCAGAATCTCCAGCGTGGTGTAGGCCCCGATCTCATGCAGGGTCTTGCGTTTGTCCTGGAAGATTTTCTTACGCGCCATGTCTTTTGCATCCAGCACGCAGCGTTTGGCTGGACCGTGCATGTGCTCCACCAGATCGCCGGGCAGTGTGCCCGCCAGCAAGGCGTCCTGCTGCTCGACAAACGCGCGTGCCGCGGCGTTGGTCAGGTGCTCGATGGCTTTGCCGCGCAGGATCGCCAGCTTGCGCCGGCGCGAGTCCGACGCCCCCAGCTGCCGATAGGTCTGTGGCAGGTCGTCGCCCACCAGGTCAAGCAGCAGAGACTCGACCTCTGCGTATTCCAGCAGGTCCATCTCCAGGCCATCTTCCAGATCGATCAGGGCATAACAGATGTCGTCGGCGGCCTCCATCAGATAGACCAGGGGGTGACGGGCCCAGCGTTGCTCCTCGAGTTGCGGCAGGCCCAGTTTGTGGGCGATCTGTTCGAGGATCGGCAGTTCGCTCTGGTAGCAACCGAACTTGTGTTTTTTGTAGCCCAGGGAGTCGGCGTGGCGGGCGCTCCAGGGATATTTCAGGTAGGTGCCCAACGTGGCGTAAGTCAGCCGCGTACCGCCGTCGAACTGGTGGTATTCCAGCTGGGTCAGCACCCGAAAACCTTGTGCATTGCCTTCGAAATTGAGGAAGTCATTGCGCTCGGCGCTGCTCATATCATCCAGCCAGCCACGCCCGGCCGCCTGTTGGAACCAGTGCCGGATAGCGTCTTCGCCAGAGTGGCCGAAAGGTGGGTTGCCGATGTCATGGGCCAGGCAGGCCGATTGCACCACCATGCCCAAATCGCTGGGGTCGCACCAGTCGGGCAGGGCGCTGCGCAGGGTTTCGCCCACACGCATGCCGAGGGAGCGGCCCACGCAACTGACTTCCAGGGAGTGGGTCAAGCGTGTGTGGATGTGGTCGTTACTCGACACCGGATGCACTTGGGTCTTGCGGCCCAGGCGGCGGAACGCGCCGGAGAAAATAATGCGGTCGTGGTCTTTGTGAAACGGGCTGCGGCCCAATTCTTCCGGGCTATGCAGGGGTTTTCCAAGACGTTCGCGGTTCAGCAGGGTGGGCCAATCCAAGGCGGGTACTCTCCGTGCGGTGAATGACCCTCCCAGCTTCCCGGTTAAGACTGGGCGGGGCAAGCAAAAATCTACAGACCAGCCGCGTCGATATCGATTAACAGCAAGCGCTGACCGTTATCGAAGAATTGTCCGGCGGTGAGGCAGTACTGGTTGGTGGTGGCATCGCGATACGTGGAGGACAGGGTCAGGCGCCGCTCGTCCCAGCCTTCGGCCAGCAGGTGGTAGAAGTACGGGCGCCACGACCAGTTATGGCCCAGGTAGCGGCTGTCGGTTTGCCAGGCGTCCTGGCGCCATTCGAAGTTGGGCGTCAGTTGCGTGCCATGCCGGTCGCACTGGTAAAAGCGCAGCAGCCAGGGGAAATCCGGCAGTTGCGGCAACAAGGAGAGTGGCGCATGGCCCTGGGCCCAGGTCTGCAGGATTTTCATCAGTTCGGTCAGTTGCTCGCGCAGGTGCATGATGCGTCCGCGTTCGGCCAGCTTCTGTTGGACGTACATCGTGCGCAGGTGGGCGAACTGCGCTACGAACGTATCGGTGGCGAACAGGTCCAGTTGCGCCTGGGCAAATAAATAGCCCTGCACATAGCGTGAACCGCATTCCAGGGCAAAGCTCAGTTGCGCTTCGGTTTCCACGCCTTCGGCAATGATCCAGCAACCGGTCTTTTCCGCCATCTGCGCCAGCGCCCGCACCACGTCGCTGCTTGGCCCGCCTCGGGCGGCGGCCTGGAACAGGCGCATATCCAGTTTGAGAATGTCCGGTTGCAACGCGAGCACCCGGTCAAGCTGGGAGTAACCGGCACCGAAGTCGTCGATGGCGATGCGCGCACCGGCCTCGCGATAGCGCGCTACCACCTCGGCCAGGCGCTGGATGTCGCCGCCCAGTTCAGTGATCTCGAACACGATGCGTTGCGGGTCGACACCGTGGGCCTGCACCTGCTGCAAGCTCGGCAGTGCCTGGCCCGGGCGCAGACGGGTGATCCAGCGCGGCGAAATGTTCAGGCTCAGGAACCAGTCTTCGGGCGCTTCATGCAGGCGGCTCAAGGCATTGTCGCGGATCTGCCGGTCAAGGCGGCGCAAGGCCACGCCCGGTGTACGCGGGTCGGCGAACAGCGGGCCCACGGACTGCAAACGGCCGTCAGCCTGGCGCAGCCGGCCCAGGGCCTCAACGCCGGCAATACGGCCGGTGGCGGTATCGATGAACGGCTGGAAACAGGCGAGCGGTTGCCCGTCGATCACGGAACCTCCTTAAGAGACATGGCGAAAAAAGGCCCGGCCCTCGCTGACGAGGGCCGGGCCGATTCTGTCTGCAAGAATGCAGCCAGCAGTGCTTAACCTTTGCGCGAACTGCCGGCCATCGCCAGTTTGATCAGTGGGATCAAACCCGCGCCCAGGCGCACCAGACGCGTCAGGCTGCTGATACTGCCGCCCTTGGCGCCCTTGCCGGTAAAGAAGCCCATCAGCGTCACCGCCGCCACGCCCCACAGCGGCGCGTGCTTGATGCCCAGGCTGTCCTGCCAGTTGTGGCGCATGTCGCGCACTTTGTGCAGCGGCGCCATCAACTGCTGGGACTCGTGGCGGATTTCCTGGCGGTGCATTTCCATGCGCAGGCGGATCAAGGCCTTGCGCATTTCTCGCCGCGAAGTGTTTTGCGGGATCTCAGTCAGGCTCATGGCAGCAGGCGCTCCCGGTCATTGGCCAGCTCTTCGAGGGTGGCATGGAAAGGCGTGGATTCATCGAACACCGCGGCCTTGAGCCGCACCCCGCAAAACGCGGCGGCCAGGCTGTAGAACACGCACAGGCAGATGATCCCGGTCAGGCGGTAGCCGGTGTCCCATACCAGGATCATCACCAGCGTCGACAACCCCACCAGCAACAGCAGGGCGAATACCAGTGCCAGGCCTGCGAACAACAGCAGGCTCACAGTGCGTGCCTTCTGCTCCTGCAATTCGATGCCGAACAGTTCGACGTGGCTGTGCAGCAAGCCAAGAACGGCTGCGCCCAGGCGTCGTGAAGTGGAGCTTGTGCCCGTGGACGAGCCGTTTTCGCCGATAGCCATAGTGTTAGCGCCTTGTGGCCAGCAGGCCGATCAGAAAGCCCACGCCGGCGGCAATACCCACCGACTGCCAAGGGTTGGCCTGCACATAATCTTCAGTGGCAGTGATCGCTGCCTGGCTGCGTTCGCGCAGCGAGTCTTCGGTCAGTTGCAGGGTTTCACGGGCCTTGAGCAGGCTCTCATGAATCTTGCTGCGCAGCTCGTCGGCCTGGTCACCGGCCAGAATCGCGGTGTCATCGAGCAACTTTTCGGTGTCACTGACCAGGGTTTGAAAATCCGCCATCAGTATTTCTTGGGCGGTCTGTGCTGTTTTTCTGGCCATGGTTATCTCCGTGATGAGCTGATCTGTACGTGTGGTTTCGAGTCACCGGCATCGGTGAAGGTTCAGTGCAATTGTCTGGTACAGCTTTTGCTTTGCCTTGGTGCGCAGGCCCCGAGGTCTGCGCTGAATCCGGGCGGTAAGGCCACAAGCCCTCAAAAACCTTACCTTAAATAACTCAAACTCGCGGAAAAACCCTGTCGGCCATGGCCTGTTGTGTTGATCGCTGCCCTAAAGCGGTTCACATCCTCTAAAGAGGGATGGTGCCGCAAGTGCCAATTTAGTGCGCGCAACCCTGGCTTGAACCGCTTTGGTGCTTTTTGCCTTTAATGCAGGCCTGCCAACCTCCATGGAAAATTTGCAAAGTGCGGTGGACACCCTCGTCCATAGCTCCAACACCCTGTTTATTCTGATCGGTGCGGTCATGGTGCTGGCCATGCATGCCGGTTTCGCGTTTCTTGAAGTCGGCACCGTGCGCCAGAAAAACCAGGTCAATGCCCTGTCCAAGATCCTCAGCGACTTCGCCATCTCCACGCTGGCTTATTTCTTTATAGGCTACTGGATCTCTTACGGCGTGAGCTTCATGCAACCGGCGGCCGTGATCAGTGCCGACCACGGTTATGGCCTGGTGAAATTCTTCTTCTTGCTGACGTTTGCCGCAGCGATCCCGGCGATTATTTCCGGGGGTATCGCCGAGCGTGCAAAGTTCGCTCCGCAGTTGTGCGCCACGGCGTTGATCGTGGCGTTTATCTACCCGTTTTTCGAAGGCATGGTGTGGAACGGCAATTTCGGCGTGCAAGCCTGGCTGCTTGCCACCTTCGGCGCCAGTTTCCATGACTTCGCCGGTTCGGTGGTGGTGCACGCCATGGGTGGCTGGCTGGCGCTGGCGGCGGTGTTGCTGCTGGGCCCGCGCAACGGGCGCTACCGCGAAGGGCGGCTGGTGGCCTTTGCGCCGTCGAGTATTCCGTTCCTGGCGCTTGGGTCGTGGATCCTCATCGTCGGCTGGTTCGGTTTTAACGTGATGAGTGCGCAGACCCTGAGTGGTGTCAGCGGCCTGGTGGCGGTCAATTCGCTGATGGCCATGGTCGGTGGCACCGTCGCCGCGCTGGTGATCGGGCGCAATGACCCCGGCTTCCTGCACAACGGCCCCCTGGCCGGGCTGGTGGCGATATGCGCCGGTTCCGATCTGATGCACCCGGTGGGCGCGCTGGTCACCGGTGTGGTCGCCGGCGGGCTGTTCGTGTGGTGTTTCATCGCGGCCCAGGATCGCTGGAAGATCGACGATGTGCTGGGGGTATGGCCACTGCATGGCCTGTGCGGCGTGTGGGGCGGGATTGCCTGCGGCATCTTTGGCCAGACGGCGCTCGGCGGCTTGGGCGGTGTGAGCCTGATCAGCCAGTTGATTGGCACCGGCCTGGGCGTGGCGGTGGCGTTTGGCGGTGGACTGCTGGTGTACGGCGTGATCAAGCGCGTGCACGGGCTACGCCTGAGCCAGGAGCAGGAGTATTACGGCGCGGATCTGTCGATCCATAAGATCGGCGCGGTCAGTCAGGATTGATCGGCGTTTCTTCATCGGGATCCGTGTGTGTGTAGAAGCCGTGCAGCAGG
The DNA here is from genome assembly GCF_030687575.1 of Pseudomonas sp. FP2309. NCBI lineage: Bacteria > Pseudomonadati > Pseudomonadota > Gammaproteobacteria > Pseudomonadales > Pseudomonadaceae > Pseudomonas > Pseudomonas sp. FP2309. The sequence continues at coordinate 1,886,280 of NZ_CP117439.1, forward strand.
CGATAGCGCGAGTGCCGCACTTGATCGACCCGCGCCTGCACCTGCTGGTCCGGCATGCCCAGCAGAATCAAGGCGTGGGAGGCAAGCATCAGGCTCGACTCCAGCAACTCGGGCACCACTTCGCTGGCGCCCGCGGCTTTCAGTTCGGCCAACTGGCTGTCGTCGCGCGTGCGCACCAGGATCGGTACCTGGGCGTTGATGCGGCGCGCTTCCTTGAGCACCACCAGGGCCACATCGCTGTTGTCCACCGCAATCACCACCAGGCGCGCGCGTTCCAGGCCCACCGCGCTGAGCAGGGCGCCTCGACGACAGTCGCCGTAATGCACGCTGCTGTCCTCGGTCGCGGCCTCCTGTACACGTTCGGGGTCGTCATCCAGGGCGATGAACGCTTGCCCCTCGTGGCGCAGAAAACGCCCGATAGATTGGCCGACACGGCCGTAGCCACAGATCACCGCATGGCCGTGTAGCTGAGCGTTGAGCGCAGTGATTTGCTCCAATTGCACTTGCTGGTTGGGTTTGCGGTGCAGGCGCAGGGCGATGGCCGGCGCGGCGCGCAACAGCAGCGGGGTCAGCAACATCGAGCAGAAGGTGGCGGCCAGCAGCAAGCCATTGAACTGGTCCGGGATCAGCCGGCTTTGCTGCATCTGCGCCATCAGCGCAAAACAGAACTCACCGCCCTGGGCCAGGGCCAGGCCGCTGCGCCAGGCGGTTTCACTGTCGCTGCCGCGCAGCTTGACCAGTAGGGCGACCACGCCACCCTTGACCAGCATCAGCGTGAGGGTCAGGCCGAGAATCAACAGGCCGTGGCTGAGGAATAGCTGCAGGTCGATGAGCATACCGATGCTGACAAAAAACAGGCCCAGCAGAATGTCGCGAAAGGGTCGGATGTCCGCTTCGATCTGGTGGCGATAATGGCTTTCCCCCAGCAGCATGCCGGCCAGAAACGCGCCAAGGGCCGGCGACAGGCCGAGCAGGTGAGTCAACCAGGCGGTGAGCAATACGATCACCAGTGCCAACAGCACAAACAGCTCTGCGGAACGGGACGCGGCCACTTCCTTAAACAGACGCGGCAATAACCAGCGACTGGCCAGCAGCAGGCCAACGAACAGCACCACGGTTTTGCCCAGGGTCAGCGGCAAGGCCAGGTACCAGACCTGGTCGCTGTGGCCGGCAAACACCGGGACCAATGTCAGCAGCAACACGGCGACTACGTCCTGAAACAGCAGTACGCCAATCGCATTCTGCCCATGGCTGCTGAAAATTTCCCCGAGGCTGGTCAGCTCCTTGCTGACGATCGCCGTGGACGACAGCGCCAACCCCGCACCGAGCAGCAACGCTATGCCCGGTGCCACCCCCAGGGCCATCAACAAGCCCCCCAGCAGCGCCGCACACCCCAGCACTTGCAAACTGCCCAGGCCAAAGACCACGCGGCGCAGGGCCAGCATCTTGGTCAGGGAGAACTCCAGGCCCAGGGAGAACAGCAGGAACACCACACCCAGTTCAGCGAGGTCGGGTAACGCTTCGCTGTCATTCACCCAATCCAGCGCGGTGGGCCCCACAGCCAGGCCCACACACAGGTAGCCCAGCACGGGGGGCAGTTGCAGCCGGCGAAACAGCGCAATCACCACCAGGGATGAGGCCAGAATGATCAGCAGGTTGGCAAACACACGCATCTCCGTTGCAGGCGGCAGGCAAAAAGCCGCGAGAATCGCTGAATCAGTTATAGGCCATGCTGACCTGGATCAGGGTTTATCGGCTCGCCAGGGATAATGAGTCGGCCTAAAATGGACGCCTATTCCTGACCAGGTGTTTCGCCATGCCTCCAGAATGCCAGTTGTTCACCACCTTGGGCTGCCATCTGTGTGAGCTTGCAGAAGCTGAAATCATGCCGCTCGTCGAACACGGGTTGCTGGTGGAGTTGGTGGATATCGCAGATTCCCAAGCCTTGTTTGAAGCCTACGGCCTAAGGATTCCGGTGCTGCGCCGGGTAGACACCGGTGCCGAACTGGATTGGCCGTTCGACACGGAGCAGGTTGTCGCCTTCCTTCTCTGAGGTTTAGGCGATGGCGGGTTTCCAAATATTACGTTACTGTATGTTTGTACAGCGATTGAATAGAGGGAACGCCCGTGGTGAATGTTGAACAACTGAAAAGCAGCGTCAATCGCATGTCCGCCGACGTCGTGCGCGACGCGGTGAACGAGCTGCGCCTCGATGGTCTGGTCACGGAAGGCAAGACGCCATTTAACAAAGTGCACTTCAATACCTGCTTTGCCGAGATCGAAGCGCTGTTCCAGCGCGCCGGTTACCACAAGCAACTGGATGTGGTGGGTTACCAGGGCTTGCTCTACGCCTTGTACGATCCGGGCCGCTGGGAAGCGGTGGACGTGTTGCGCTGGCTCAAGGAATTCACCGAGGCCGCGAGTGCTTCGCCAATCCTGCGGGCGGAACTGGCCAAGGCCTGATATCCGCCCTAGGCCGAATCCCGCTTCATGCGGGATAATGCCCGCCGGTTTTTCAAGGCTTCGAGCATCGGCATGTCCACTTCCGGTTTTTCTGCGTCACAGCATCAGGCCAGCACCCTGTACCTGCCCCCCGGTCTTTGGGCGACAGTACTTGATTGCCTGTGCGAACACTTCCCGGCAATCAGTCGCGAACACTGGCTGGACCGCATCGCCCGTGGCCGGGTGCTGGATATCAACGGCCAGCCGATCCGCCAGGACCTGGCTTACAAAGAAGGCCTGTGCATCTATTACTTTCGCGAAGTGCCGAACGAAAAAGTGATCCCGGTGAAGGAGACCATCCTGTACGCCGATGACCACTTGGTGGTGGCGGATAAACCGCACTTCCTGCCCGTGACCCCGGCTGGCGAGTACGTCGAGCAAACCCTGCTGCGTCGCCTGATTCGCCGCCTGGACAACCCTTCACTGGTGCCGTTGCACCGCATCGACCGGCACACTGCCGGGCTCGTGCTGTTCTCGGCCAACCCGGCCAGCCGCGCCGCGTATCAGCAGTTGTTTCCCACACGCCGCATCGACAAATTCTACGAAGCCATCGCCCCGGCCCTGCCAGGGTTGACGTTCCCCCTGGTGCACAAAAGCCGTCTGGTGGAGGGCGAACCCTTTTTCCGCATGCGCGAAGGCGAGGGCGTGACCAACACCGAAACGGCGGTGCAGGTGCGCGAAAAAAACGGCGAGCTGTGGCGCTACGGCCTGTCCCCCGTGACCGGCAAAAAGCACCAACTGCGTGTGCACATGACCGCCCTCGGCGCGAGCATCTGCAATGACCCGTTCTACCCGGATGTGATCAAGGACGCGGTGGACGATTACGCCAACCCCCTCAAGCTGCTGGCCCAGGGCGTGCGGTTTATCGACCCGGTCACCGGGCAGCAACGCAGCTTTCGCAGCGCAATCACCCTCGATTGGTAAACCCCACAAACGACAAGGCCCGCGCGAGGCGGGCCTTGAGGGTAAACGCTAAGACTTACAGGTCTTTAACGGTGCGAACCTGATCTTTGTTGATGCGGGTGCGCTTGCCGTCAAGTTGTTCGAATTCGTAGAAACCCGAATCTTCATTGTATTTCGGGGTGTCGACAGCCTGGATTTCGCGACCGTCATTCAGGGTGATCACTGTCGGCGAGGCGCAACCGGCGAGGGTGGCGAGGCCCAGTGCAAGCATGAGAGCGGCGATGGTCCGTTGAGTCATGGGTGTTGTCTCCGAGAGAATACTTTTGAGTGCTGACCTTGAGACGTGTAAGACGTCGCCAAAGTTCCTTGTGCGAAGGTTCATTCTGACACGTCAGACTTTGGGTGCAACAGCTCAGGCGTATTAAGGTTGGCCAGGCGCGGATCATCGGCCGGGCACTCCAGGCCCATGCCGCCCAGTTGCAGGAAGATCTTGCGCGGGCTGCGTTCGCCGGCGTGCCACGCCTGTTCTACCGCGTTTCGCAGTAGGGTGGGGATGATGCAGATCAAGGGTTCCCAGAACTCACCATGGCGCACCATCACTGGCAGCCGTGGATGGCGCTGCGCGATTTCGCGCAGGTCGGCCAAGAGTTGAGCGTCGATATACGGCACATCGCACGGCAGTATCAGCAGATGGTCATGGCGCGCAGCGGCCAATCCGGCGCGGATGCCGGCAAGCGGGCCGGGGAAGTCGGGGTTGTCGTCGCCCACCAGTTGGTCGGCATAGGGCGCATACAGCGCCTGGTTGCGATTGCACGAGATGATCAGGTCGTCCGTCAGCGGTCGCACCAGCCGCTGCAGATGGGCAATCAGCGGCTGGCCGCGCCACGCGAGCAGGCCTTTGTCCTGGCCGCCCATGCGCTGGCCGCGCCCACCGGCCAAGAGCAAGATCGAGCAGGGAAAGGACGAAGAATCCAGAGACATGGCGGTTCCGCTGCGGCAGGTAAATAGGGGCCTGTGATATAACACCGGGCTGATCCTTCGACAACCGGACCGTGCCATGAAAGCCAAGGCAGATGCGCCCTTCGTACCCCTGAACATCGCTGTATTGACCGTCAGCGACACCCGCACCCTGGACACCGACACCTCGGGCCAGGTCTTCGTCGACCGCCTGATCGCCGCCGGCCACACCCTGGCCGAGCGCGTGCTGCTCAAGGACGACCTCTACAAAATCCGCGCCCAAGTGGCCCACTGGATCGCCGAAGACGTGGTGCAGGTGGTGCTGATCACCGGTGGTACCGGCTTCACCGGCCGTGACAGCACCCCTGAAGCGGTCAGTTGCCTGCTGGACAAGCAGGTCGACGGTTTTGGCGAGCTGTTCCGCCAGATCTCCGTGGCCGATATCGGCACCTCCACTGTGCAATCGCGCGCCCTGGCCGGCCTGGCCAACGGCACCCTGGTCTGCTGCCTGCCGGGCTCCACCAATGCCGTGCGCACCGGCTGGGACGGCATCCTGGCCGAGCAGTTGGACAACCGTCACCGCCCGTGCAATTTCGTACCGCACCTGAAACAGGCCGCACCGTGTGAATCCCGTGGGTAAGCCCGGCAAGACCGGCGCCCTGATGCCGGTAGAACAAGCGCTGCAGCAGCTGCTGGCGATGGCCGAAACCGCGCCGATCCAAGAGCGGCACGCCTTGCCCCTGGCCGAGTGTGACGGCCGGGTCTTGGCGCAGGACCTGGTCTCCACCCTCGACCTGCCGCCCTGGCCCAACAGTGCCATGGACGGTTACGCCCTGCGTCTGGCGGACTGGACCGGCGAGCCGCTGGTGGTGAGCCAGCGCATATTCGCCGGTAACGCCCCCCAGCCTCTGGCGGCGGGGACCTGTGCGCGTATCTTCACCGGCGCGCCGGTGCCGGAGGGCGCCGATTGCGTAGAGATGCAGGAAAACGCGGCGGTTCACGCCGATGAGCGTGTGAGCTTTACCCAGCCGTTGCACGCCCACCAGAACATCCGCCCCCAGGGCCAGGAAACCACCGTCGGTGAATGTGTGCTGTCGGCCTGCACGCGCCTGGGCCCGATCGAACTCGGCCTTGCCGCCTCCCTGGGCCGCGACAAGTTGGACGTGGTGCGCCGCGTGCGCGTGGCGGTGTTGTCCACCGGCGATGAGCTGGTTGAGCCTGGCTTGCCCCTGGGGCCGGGCCAGATCTACAACAGCAACCGCCGCCTGCTGTGCTCATGGCTCGCGCGTCTGGGATGTGAAGTGATCGATGCCGGGATTCTCCCGGACGACCTGGAGCAGACCCGCGCGCGCCTAGCGAGCCTGGGCAGCGTGGACCTGATCCTGTCCACGGGCGGTGTGTCGGTGGGCGAAGCGGATTTTCTCGGTATCGCCCTGCGCGAAGAGGGCGAACTGGCCCTGTGGAAGCTCGCCATCAAACCCGGCAAACCGCTGACCGTCGGCCATTTTCGCGGCGTGCCGGTGATCGGCCTGCCAGGCAATCCAGCCTCGACCCTGGTCACTTTTGCGCTGTTGGCGCGGCCGTACATCCTGCGCCGTCAGGGCGTGGCAGAGGTCGAGCCGCTGCGTTTCGAGGTGCCGGTGGGCTTCGACTGGCCCAAACCGGGCAACCGCCGCGAGTACTTGCGTGGGCGCATCGAGCGGGGCCAGGCGATCATCTACCGCAACCAGAGCTCTGGCGTGCTGCGCAGCGCGGCCTGGGCCGAGGGGTTGGTGGAGGTGGTGGAAGGGACCACGCTCACGGTCGGTGATCGCGTCAACTTCATTCCCCTCAGCGAAGTCTTGAACTGATGACAGACAGTCAGTAGTCGTCGCCGCGCTCGGTCACATCGCGTTCCACCGGCGCGGCATCCGGGTCATAGCCCACCGGGAACTTGCCCTTTAACGTCCAGGCAAACGCAATGATCTCGGCGATGGTGCGGTACAACTCCTCCGGGATGCTGTCCCCCAGTTCCATGCGCGCCAGCAGCTTTACCAGCTCGGCGTTTTCATAGATCGGCACTTCGTTTTCCCGTGCCAGCTTGAGGATCGCTTCGGCCAGGGCATCGTCGCCCTTGGCGGTCAGGGTCGGGGCCTGTTGTCCGTCGTATTTGAGGGCAATGGCCTGGCGTGACGATTCGGTGTTTTTCATGCGGTCTCATCCACCCAACGTTGCTCCAGTCCGGTTTTCGGCCCGCGTGGCGGGGTGCCCAGGTGGCAGTCCAGGTCGCCGACGTTGAGGCCCGATGTGACCAGGCGCTCGCGCAGGTTGCCCAGGTGGCTTTCGATCAAGCTGGCAGTGAAGGGACGCGTCGCCCACAACTGGCTGGACAGTTTGCCCTGGGTCAGTTGCGCCTGGACCTGTAATGGCCCCAGCGGCTCCATATCGAACGCGAGTTCGACGCGCCAGAGCATGTGCTTGGGGTCTTTGTTGGTTTTGCGTTCAGGCTGGTCCTTGTCCTGCGCCGGTTCTTCGCGCTGGAACTTGACCTGCAGCGGCACGATGTCCTGCAGGGTACGCAGGGGGATTTCCAATTGCCAGGTGCTTTGCAGGCGACCATCGGCGGTGGTGCCGGTCTGCTCCAGGCTCGACAGTTGGTGGCTCTGCAAGCGCGAAATCGCCCCGGCGGCCAGGCGCAGCAGGTTTTCCAGATCGCCTTCGCCTTCCAGTTTCGCCATCAGCCGCTCGGGCAGCGGGAAGCTCACCGGCGCTTGCCGTGCGCTGACCTGGCCGAGGGTATTGAGCGGGCTGCGCACGAAGTTCGGCATGACCTGGGCCAGGGTATTGGCGGCCAGGATCGCATTCAGGTTGGTGGTGGTGGGCAGGGCCGGCAGCAAATCAGCGACCAGGCGCAGCAGCGCGCCTTTCATGTCCAACGGTGGTACCTGCGGGTTTTGTCCGGCAAGTAATTTGGCTTCCAGAAACGCACCGCTGTTCTGGATCACTTGGGCCAGCACCTTGGGGTTGCTCACTTGGTCCAGGTCGGGCAGGGCGGCGAGCAAGCGATCCGCTGCGGCGCGCAGGTCGGCCGAGGTGCTGTCGCCGCGGGGCAGGTTCTGCAACGCCGTGAAGACCGCATCCAGCGAGCCTTGGCGGCTTTGCTGGGTGGCCAGTTGTTGCGTGACGGCCAATTGATCCTTAAGCCCGCTCAACGGCACAAAGCTCAGGGTTTGCGCGTTTTGCACCACAGCACTGAGCAGGCTGCCCACGCGCAACGGCTGGGGGCTTTCCACGGTCAGCGTCGCCCCCGCCTGCGCATTGTTGAGCACGGTCACCAGCGAGCGGTAGATCGCCGGTTGCGTGGTGCCCTGGGGCAGCATCTGGGTGGTCAGCACCTTGGCCTGCAACAACGTGCCCACCGGCATCCGTTCTGTGTCGATACGGGTCAGGGCCGCCACATTGGCACTCAGGGCCTGCTGCAAGCTGAGGGTCAGGTTACCCGCCGGGGTCTGGCTCACCGCCACATTGCTCCCCAGCGGCAATGGCTGGGCACTGCTGGCCTGCACCAGGGTCTGGCGGCCGCCGTCGAGGGTCAACTTGAGCAGTAACTGAAAAGCTTCACCGCCTTGTTTGAGGGCGATGACTTCGGCGTTCGCGGTTTTCCCCGGCTCGATCAGCCCGATCTGCGGCTCCAGCAGTTTCAGCAAGGCTCCCGTGGCAGGCGCAGGGCTTTGCCCGGCCGTCGGTGTGGGAGCAAGTGTGGGAAGGTTGATCTCGCCGGTCATCGTGCGCATCGTCTCTGGGAAATTGCCCTCTTTAGCGTAGGGCATCGCATGTATAATGCCGCCCGTCTGCAAAGAGAGCGGTAAAAACCTCACAACTATTTGATCCAGCTCTCTAAAATCGGTCGCCAAAGCCGTTATTGTGCATCTTTCTTTAACGGCCGCTGCACCGCCGACTTGAACCGTAAAGGCCCGCGATCTCTTGACCAGCCCTCTTCTTGAAGCCGTAGCGCTTTCCTGTGAACGCGACCTGCGCCTGCTGTTCGAACACCTCGAACTGCGGCTGGCGGGCGGCGACATGGTGCAGGTCAGCGGGCCCAATGGCAGCGGCAAGACCAGTCTGCTGCGCTTGCTGGCCGGGTTGATGCAACCCACGGCCGGCGTGGTGCGCCTCAACGGCAAACCGCTCACCGAACAACGCACTGAGCTTGCGCGCAACCTGATCTGGATCGGCCACGCCGCTGGCATCAAAGACGTGCTCACCGCCGAAGAAAACCTCAGCTGGCTCAGCGCCCTGCATCACCCCGCCCCGCGCGACGCCATCTGGCAGGCGCTGGCCGCCGTGGGCCTCAAGGGGTTTGAAGACGTCCCCTGTCACACCCTGTCCGCCGGCCAACAGCGCCGCGTGGCCCTGGCGCGCCTGTACTTGCCGGGGCCGTCGCTGTGGATCCTCGACGAACCGTTCACCGCCCTGGACAAACAGGGCGTTGCGCAGTTGGAAGAGCACCTGGCACGGCACTGCGAGCAGGGCGGCACGGTCCTGCTCACCACCCACCACACCCTGGTTCGCCTGCCTGCCGGTTACCGTGAGCTGGACCTGGGGCGGTGGGCGGCATGAGTGTGTTCGCCCTGTTGCTCGCCCGCGAAGCGCGGCTGTTGTGCCGTCGCCCGGCTGAACTGGCCAACCCGCTGGTGTTCTTCGCTATCGTGATTGCGCTGTTCCCGCTGGCGGTCGGCCCCGAGACTAAACTGTTGCAAACCTTGTCCCCGGGACTGGTGTGGGTGGCGGCGCTTTTAGCGGTTCTGCTCTCGCTGGACGGGCTGTTTCGCAGTGATTTCGAAGACGGCTCCCTGGAACAGTGGGTCCTTTCGTCGCACCCCCTGCCACTTCTGGTGCTGGCCAAGGTGCTGGCACACTGGGCGTTTTCCGGCCTGGCGCTGGTGTTGCTCTCGCCACTGTTGGCGATGATGCTGGGCCTGCCCGTTGAATGCCTGCCGATCCTGCTGCTGAGTCTGTTACTCGGCACGCCAGTGCTCAGCCTGTTGGGGGCGGTGGGCGCAGCGTTGACCGTGGGGTTGAAGCGCGGGGGCCTGTTGCTGGCCCTGCTGATTCTGCCGTTGTACATCCCGGTATTGATCCTGGGCAGCGGCGCCTTGCAGGCCGCGCTCATGGGTATGCCGGCGACCGGTTACCTCCTGTGGCTTGGCAGCCTGACCGCCCTGGCGGTAACCCTGACACCCTTTGCTATAGCGGCCGGCCTGAAGATCAGCGTCGGCGAATAATGAGGTCTGACCGAGCGTTATACGTTTTGTCAGTAAAGACCCTACGCTTCTCGCAATGACGAGAAGCAACCGTGAGAAACAGCAATGAACTGGACCTGGTTTCACAAGCTCGGCTCACCCAAATGGTTTTACGGCATCAGTGGCAGACTGCTGCCGTGGCTGAGCCTCTTCGCCGTGCTGCTGATCGGCATCGGCGTGGTCTGGGGCCTGGCCTTCGCGCCGCCGGATTATCAACAAGGCAACAGCTTTCGCATCATCTATATCCACGTGCCTGCCGCGATGCTGGCCCAGTCCTGCTACGTGATGCTGGCGGTGTGCGGCATCGTCGGCCTGGTGTGGAAGATGAAACTGGCCGACGTGGCCCTGCAATGCGCGGCGCCCATCGGCGCTTGGATGACCGCCGTGGCGCTGGTCACCGGTGCGATCTGGGGCAAACCCACCTGGGGGTCGTGGTGGGTGTGGGATGCACGACTAACGTCCATGTTGATTCTGCTGTTTCTGTACTTCGGTCTGATTGCCCTGGGCAACGCGATCAGCAATCGTGACAGCGCCGCCAAGGCCTGCGCGGTGCTGGCGATTGTCGGCGTGATCAACATCCCGATCATCAAATACTCGGTGGAGTGGTGGAACACCCTGCACCAGGGCGCCACCTTCACCCTCACCGAAAAACCGGCGATGCCCGTGGAAATGTGGGCGCCGCTGCTGTTGATGGTGCTGGGGTTCTACTGCTTCTTCGGGGCGGTATTGCTGATGCGCATGCGCCTTGAAGTGCTCAAGCGTGAAGCGCGCGCCAGTTGGGTCAAGGCCGAAGTGCAAACCTGCCTGGGAGCGCGTGGATGAGCTTCTCTTCTTTCAGCGATTTTCTCGCCATGGGCCACCATGGTCTGTATGTCTGGACGGCCTATGGCATCTGCCTGGCGGTGCTGGCCCTCAACGTCGCCGCGCCGATCCTGGCCCGCAAGCGTTACCTGCAACAAGAGGCGCGTCGTCTGCGCCGGGAGACCGAAAAGTGAATCCGCTGCGTAGAAAGCGTCTGTTGATCATCCTCGCCATCATGGCCGGCGTCGGCATTGCCATGGCCCTGGCCTTGAGCGCCTTGCAGCAGAACATCAACCTGTTCTACACCCCGACCCAGATCGCCAACGGCGAAGCCCCGCTGGACACGCGCATCCGCGCCGGCGGCATGGTGGAGAAGGGCTCGCTCAAGCGCTCCGGCGACTCCCTGGACGTGACCTTCGTAGTCACCGACTTCAACAAGGCGGTGACCATTACGTACCGCGGCATCCTGCCGGACCTGTTCCGCGAAGGCCAGGGCATCGTCGCCCTGGGCAAGCTCAACGCCGACGGCGTGGTGGTGGCCGATGAAGTACTGGCCAAGCACGATGAGAAATACATGCCGCCGGAAGTCACCAAGGCCCTCAAAGACAGCGGTCAATCCGCGCCAACCCCCGCGAAGGAGGGCTAAGTGATGATGTCCGCATTGTTCATTCCCGAACTGGGCCAGTTGGCGATGATCCTCGCCCTGTGCTTTGCCATTGTGCAGGCCGTGGTGCCGCTGCTCGGCGCCTGGCGCGGTGACCGCCTGTGGATGAGCCTGGCGCAGCCGGCCGCCTGGGGCCAGTTCGCGTTCCTGCTGTTCGCGTTTGGCTGCCTGACCTACGCCTTTATGACCGACGACTTTTCTGTCGCCTACGTCGCCAATAACTCCAACAGCGCGCTGCCGTGGTACTACAAGTTCAGCGCCGTGTGGGGCGCCCACGAAGGCTCGTTGCTGCTCTGGGCGCTGATTCTCGGCGGCTGGACCTTTGCCGTGTCGGTGTTCTCGCGTCAGCTGCCGCAAGTGATGCTGGCGCGGGTGCTGGCGGTGATGGGCATGATCAGCATCGGCTTCCTGCTGTTCCTGATCATGACCTCCAACCCGTTCACCCGCATCCTGCCGCAGATCCCGGCAAACGGGCATGACCTCAACCCCTTGCTGCAAGACATCGGCCTGATCGTGCACCCGCCGATGCTGTACATGGGCTATGTCGGTTTCTCCGTGGCGTTCGCTTTCGCCATCGCCGCCTTGCTGGGCGGGCGTCTTGACGCAGCATGGGCGCGCTGGTCGCGGCCGTGGACCATCGTGGCGTGGGCCTTCCTCGGCATCGGCATCACACTCGGCTCGTGGTGGGCCTACTACGAACTCGGCTGGGGGGGCTGGTGGTTCTGGGACCCGGTGGAAAACGCCTCGTTCATGCCGTGGCTGGTGGGCACGGCGCTGATTCACTCGCTGGCCGTCACCGAAAAACGCGGCGTGTTCAAAAGCTGGACCGTGTTGCTCGCCATCGCGGCGTTTTCCCTCAGCCTGCTCGGCACCTTCCTCGTGCGTTCGGGCGTGCTGACCTCGGTTCACGCGTTTGCCTCCGACCCTGAGCGCGGCGTGTTCATCCTGATCTTCCTGCTGTTTGTGGTGGGCGGTTCGCTGACCCTGTTCGCCCTGCGCGCGCCGGTGGTCAAGAGTCAGGTGGGCTTCAACCTGTGGTCGCGGGAAACCCTGTTGCTGGGCAATAACCTGGTGCTGGTGGTGGCGGCTTCGATGATCCTGCTCGGCACGCTGTACCCGCTGGTGCTGGATGCCTTGAGCGGCGCCAAACTGTCCGTCGGCCCGCCGTACTTCAACGCGTTGTTTATCCCGTTGATGGGCCTGTTGATGGGGGTGATGGCGGTCGGCGTGCTGGTGCGCTGGAAAGACACCCCGGTGAAATGGCTGGCCGGCATGTTGATGCCGGTGCTGCTGGGCAGCGTGGCCCTGGCGGTGATCGCCGGCGTGGCCTATGGCGATTTCAACTGGGCGGTGCTCGCCACCTTCCTGCTCGCCGCCTGGGTGCTGCTGGCCGGTGTGCGCGATATCGCTGACAAAACCCGCCACAAAGGCCTGATCAAAGGCCTGCCGACCCTGACCCGCAGCTACTGGGGCATGCAGATCGCCCACATCGGCATCGCCGTGTGCGCCCTGGGCGTGGTGCTGTCGAGCCAGAACAGCGCCGAGCGCGACCTGCGCCTGGCACCGGGCGAGTCCATGGACCTGGCCGGTTACCAGTTCATCTTCGAAGGCGCCAAGCACTATGAAGGGCCGAACTTCACCTCAGACAAAGGCACCGTGCGCGTAGTGCGCAACGGTCAGGAAATCGCCGTGCTGCACCCGGAAAAACGCCTGTACACCGTGCAGAGCTCAATGATGACCGAAGCCGGCATCGACGCCGGCTTCACCCGCGACCTCTACGTGGCCTTGGGTGAACCGTTGGGCGAGGGCGCCTGGGCGGTGCGCGTGCATGTCAAACCGTTTGTGCGCTGGATCTGGTTCGGCGGCTTGCTCACCGGCTTCGGCGGGCTGCTGGCCGCGTTGGATCGGCGTTATCGGGTCAAGGTCAAGAGCCGGGTGCGTGAAGCCCTCGGTTTGCAAGGAGCATCGGTATGAAACGTTGGTTGATGGTCTTGCCGCTGGCCCTGTTCCTGGTGGTCGCGGTGTTTCTGTATCGCGGCCTGTACCTGGACCCGGCCGAGCTGCCCTCGGCCATGATCGGCAAGCCATTCCCCGAGTTTGCGTTGCCCAACGTGCAGGGCGACAAGCGCCTGACCCGCGCCGACCTGCTGGGTAAACCGGCACTGGTCAACGTGTGGGGCACCTGGTGCATCTCCTGCCGTGTCGAGCACCCGGTGCTGAACAAGCTGGCCGAAAAAGGCGTGGTGATCTACGGCATCAACTACAAGGACGACAACGCCGCGGCCTTGAAGTGGCTGGCGGAGTTTCACAACCCGTACCAGTTGGACATCCGCGACGAAGACGGCAACCTGGGCTTGAACCTGGGCGTGTATGGCGCCCCGGAAACCTTCTTTATCGATGCCAAGGGCGTGATCCGCGACAAGTACGTCGGCGTGATCGACGAGGTGGTCTGGCGTGAACAACTGGCGGCCAAGTACCAGGCGCTGGTCGATGAGGCCAAGCCATGAAGCGTTTGTTAGTGGCTGCCGTGCTGGCAGTGGGGTTGGCCGGCGTCGCCCAGGCGGCCATCGACACCTACGAGTTTGCCAATGACGCCGAGCGCGAGCGCTTTCGCGAGTTGACCAAGGAGCTGCGCTGCCCCAAGTGCCAGAACCAGGACATTGCCGACTCCAACGCACCCATCGCCGCCGACCTGCGCAAAGAGATCTTTCGCATGCTGGGGGAGGGCAAGGACAACCAGCAGATCATCGACTTCATGGTCGATCGCTACGGTGATTTCGTGCGCTACAAACCGGCGCTCACCGGCAAGACCGCGCTGCTCTGGTTCGGCCCCGCCGGACTGCTGCTGGCCGGTGTGGGGGTGATGGCGGTGATCGTGCGCCGCCGTCGCGCCGCGCCGGCCGACGGCAGCGACGCGCTGTCCCCTGAAGAGCGTAAACGCCTCGACCATTTGCTGGACACCAAGACTGATGATTGATTTCTGGCTCGCAGCCGGCTTGCTGCTTCTGATTGCCCTGAGTTTCCTGTTGATCCCTGTGTTGCGCGGCCGTCGTGCCCAGCGTGAAGAGGATCGCACCGCGCTGAACGTGGCGCTGTATCAAGAACGTGTCGCCGAACTGCAAGTGCAGCAGGACGAAGGCGTCCTGAATGCCGCGCAACTGGACACCGGTCGCGCCGAAGCCGCCCGCGAATTGCTCGCCGATACCGAAGGGCTGGAAAAACCCCGCGAATCACGCCTGGGCAAGCCGCTGCCATTGCTCGCCGCCGTGTTGGTGCCGGTGCTCGGCCTCGGTATGTACCTGCACTTCGGCGCCAGCGACAAGGTCGAACTGACCCGCGAATTCTCCCAGCCACCGGTGTCCCTGCAAGACATGACCCAGCGTCTGGAGCGCGCCGCTGCGGCCCAGCCGGACTCGGCCGAAGGCCTGTACTTCCTCGGCCGCGCCTACATGGCCCAGGACCGCTCGGCTGATGCGGCCAAGGTTTTCGAACGCGCCGTCGCCCTGGCGGGTCGCCAGCCGGAACTGCTCGGCCAATGGGCCCAGGCGCAGTACTTTGCCGACAACAAACAGTGGTCGCCAAAAGTCCAGGCGCTGACCGATGAAGCCTTGAAGCTCGACCCGAACGAAGTCACCAGCTTGGGGTTGCTGGGGATTGCCGCGTTTGAAGGCCAGCGCTATCAGGACGCGATTGATTACTGGGGCCGTCTGCTGGCGCAGTTGCCGCCGCAAGACAACTCCCGCGCCGCCCTGCAGGGCGGCATCGACCGCGCGACGCAAAAGCTCAAAGAGAGCGGTGGCACTGTCGCACCCAAAGCGGTGATGAAGGTTCGCGTGGACCTGGCCGCCGACGTGAAGGCCAAAGCCCTGCCGAGCGACAGCGTGTTCATCTTCGCCCGCGCCGTCAGCGGCCCGCCGGCTCCGTTGGCGGTCAAACGTGTCACCGTTGCCGAGCTGCCGATCACCGTCGAATTGGGCGATGCCGACGCAATGATGCCGCAGTTGAAACTGTCCAACTTCCCCGAAGTCCAACTCGTTGCGCGCATCTCCCGGGCCGGTCAGCCGACCAAGGGCGAATGGATCGGCCGCAGCCAACCCCTGGCCAGCAGCACCACCGCGCAGCAGCAACTGACCATCGACAGTCCGGACCCGTAATTCGAGGAAACGCCCATGACCGCATTCGCACGTATCACCCTGCTCAGCCTCGTATTAGGCCTGAGTGCCTGTGCGGTCCATCGGCCACCGCCTGGCCCTACCGGTCCGACCATCCCGCCGTCGGGCCCGTCGACCCAGCCGAGCAAACAACCTTCCGGCCCGGTCACGCCGCCGCCTAAACCGCTACCGACCAAATCGCCGACCTTCGCCCCACCGCCCGGCGCCGCCAGCCATTGGGATGGCAAGATGCAGGTCTACGTGCTCGACGACCAGCCGGACACCTTCTACCGCCAGCGCACCTATTACCGCTGGAGCAACGGCTGGAGCCGCTCCATCAGCCCGAATGGCCCATGGGAAGACACCGACGTGCAGGGCGTACCGCCGGGGTTGAGCAAGCAGTACGCGCAATGACAAAAGGCGACCTGAGGGTCGCCTTTTTAATGTTTATATTTCTAACCGGGGGCATGGTTTTCAGGGCTGCTTCGCAGCCCAGCGCGGGGCAAGCCCGCTCACCACAACAGGTCGGTTGCCCATGGGGTTTTCGTTCACCGGGAATTGTGCAGAGACCGACGGTCTTTGCCAGCAAGCCGGCTTCCCACCGGGTTCACCAGGGTATCAGGCTACCGGACACGCTCGCTCCAGCGCCTCATCCACCAACAACTGTGCAATTTCCACCATCTGCACCACCGCCAGCACCCGTTTGCGGCTTACGCCTTCCAAGTGCTCGGCACAGTCGTACGCACAGGCAGTGGCCGATTCCAGCATTTCGCTGGCATTGCTCAGGGCAGATTCGGTGCTGAGACCGGGGCGGAGGGTAAAGATAACGTCGGGTGGGGTTAGTGGGGTGTCATCCGAGGCGGATGGTGGGGGGTTTGGAGTAACTTTTTTCATGGCGAAGCTCCTATGAATGAGCACCTCCATCTCGCTACCACACGATATAAGGAGGCGACTGCACACGGGGTGGTAGACCGGTCATAGAAACCCGGCAGGCCGAAGCCTCCCATGCACAGCCGCCACAAAGCAGCCCGCACAAAAAAACGCCCTCGAGCGTTTTGGGGATCTATGAAGGAACCGGGCTACCACACCCGTTCGCTGATTTTGCAGCGACCCGCGAAGGTTAGCGGTGAGCTTGATCGGACGCAAGCCGAAAGCTGTGTAGGGCAGGTCCTAACAGCCCACAGCTGTCATGGCTCACGCGTTCCCGGTAAGGTGGCCACCGCCAGTCTGGCTGCAGAGGGGTTGCCGGATATACTCAGCGGTGTCGAGCAAACCGGCATAGTGGGCGAAAACGTGTGCAAACAAGCAAAGAGAGTGTGTTGATGTCAGGCAGGTTGATCTATCTCATCGGGCCCTCGGGTTCGGGCAAGGACTGCCTGTTGGACGCCGCGCGCCCGCGTTTGGCCGAGCGCGGCTGTCGCATTGTGCGCCGGGTGATTACCCGTTCGGCCGAGGCGGTAGGTGAAGCCGCCCAGGGCGTGAGCCCGGCGCAGTTTGCCGTGATGGAGGCCGAGGGTGCATTTGCCCTGAGCTGGCAGGCCAACGGACTGTGCTACGGCATTCCCAAGGCGGTTGACGACTGGCTCGCCGCCGGGGAAGACGTGCTGGTCAACGGTTCCCGTGGGCACCTGGCGCAAACCCGCGAGCGTTACCCAACGTGTCTGGTGCTGTTGCTGACGGTGGATCAAGTCGTGTTACGCCAGCGCCTGATCGCACGCGGGCGTGAGTCGCTGGCAGATATCGAGGAACGCCTGGCGCGCAATGCGCGGTTCACCGAGCAACTGATCGCGGCCAATGGCGGCGGGTTGTTCGTGCTGGATAACTCCGGGCCGCTGCAACACACGGTCGAGCGTTTGCTGTGCTGTCTGGACCAGGGGCACTCGGCCTGCGCGTGAACAGACGATGGATGATCGTCACACCGACAACCCACCACCGGCACCGCGTGCAGCCTCATCGGCCTCGTTGGCTTGATCGATGGCGCCCCTGGCTTTGTCGAAAAATGCCAGGCCCGCTTCGGTCGGGGTCAGGCCCCGCGTGGAACGCATGACTAACCGTACCGCCAGGCGCGTCTCCAAGTGCGCGATGCTCTTGGACACGGCGGGTTGACCCATCCCCGGGCGCAGCCACGGCCGGGGACAGTTTTGAAGAGGCGTACAACGCCGCCGTGGAAATTGCGCACATCCTGCTGCAAGAGATCGCCGCAGAGGGCGGGTTGATTCCGATGCCAACCTCGGTCGCCAGGCATCATGCGCACGAAGACTACGCCGGGATGGGCTGGGGCATGCTGGAGTTGGACATTTCGCCCTATCTGGGCAGGACCGAGAAGGTCAACGTGACCTTGCCCGGTTATGTCATTCAGCGCATCGACCGATACGTGCGGGAGCACAAGGTCAAAAGCCGCTCGTCATTTCTGGCGGACGCGGCTTTGGAGAAGTTGGTTCGTTCGTGAGGAGCGCTCTGGGGCGGTGAGTCAGGCCACTGCCGCCGCGGTGCGCCGCGACACACTGAGGAACCGCAGCAATGCCACCAGCGGCAACGCACTGCCCACTACCATCACCCCCAGCCAGCCGCCGTGTTCATACACACTGCTGGCAATCGCCGAGCCGAAGGCGCCACCGATGAAAATGCTGGTCATGTACAGCGCGTTGAGGCGGCTGCGGCTGTTGGCGTCGAGGGCGTAGATGGCGCGTTGGCCAAGCACCATGTTCATCTGCACGCAGAAGTCCAGGACCACGCCGGTCACCGCCAGGCCGATCACGCTGTACAGCGGGTGTATGAAGGCCGGCAGGAAGCTCAGCGCCGCGAACAGCATCGCCAAAAGCGAGGCGCGATGGGTATGGCCCGCGTCGGCCAGGCGCCCGGCGATGGGCGCGGCGATGGCGCCAATGGCACCCACCAGGGCGAAGAGGGCGATCTGGGTCTGGCTCAGGCCGTGGTTGCGCACCAACTCCAGCGGGGCGGCGGTCCAGAACAGGCTGAAGGTGGCGAACAGGCAGCCCTGGTAAAACGCGCGTTGGCGCAGCAGTGGTTGTTCACGCAGCAGGGTGCCCAGGGAGCGCAGCAATTGGCCATAGCTGGCGCTGTGATCCGGTTGGCGCTTGGGTATGGTGAGCATCAGCACCACGCTGATAAACGCCATCAATGCAGCGGCGGCCATGAACATTGCACGCCAGCCGAAGTGATCCGCCACCACGCTGGACACCGGCCGTGCCAGCAAAATACCGAGCAGCAGCCCACCCATGATGCTGCCCACCACCCGGCCGCGCGTTTCGGCGGGCGCCAGGTGCGCGGCCAGCGGGATCAGGATCTGTACCGACACCGAGCTGAAGCCGATCAGCAGCGACACCAGCAAAAACAGGTTCGGCTGCGCGGTAAATGCCGCGCCCAACAGGCTTGCAATCGCCACGACGGTGGTGAGGATCATCAGCTTGCGGTTTTCCAGCAGGTCACCCAGTGGCACCAGGAAGAACAGGCCCAAGGCATAGCCGATCTGCGTCAACGACACGATCAGGCTGGCCATCGCCGGTGTGAGGCCGATGTCCGGGGCGATCAGCTCGATGATCGGCTGGGCGTAGTAGATATTGGCGACGATCGCGCCGCAGCAAAACGCAAACAGCATCACCATGCCTCGAGTCATGGTGGTTGTGGCGTGGGAAGTGGCGTTCATGGTGTTCTCATAAAGCGAAGGAAGATGCGGCGAGAGTAAAGACAAGGCCCGGCGGCGAGTAGGCCGTTTGTGGTGATATCACTTATGCCGGGTGATGATACATTCAGATACAACTACTGAGACAGCAAACCCGCGGATTATGGCTCGGGCTGTTTTTCTGCCGGGAAAGGGGGAGGGGCGCCACCGGAGTAACAGGTGGGAGGGAAAGCCTGGGGCAAATGGGCCCGCTCACGCCAGTGAGCGGGCTGGTTCGGTTATTGGCCGGAGTAGATCTGGTCGAACACGCCGCCGTCATTGAAGTGGGTCTTCTGCACGGTGCGCCAGTCACCAAAGGTTTTCTCCACCGACAGGAAGTCGACTTTCGGGAAGCGGTCGGTGTACTTGGCCAGCACGTTCGGGTCACGTGGGCGCAGATAGTTGCTGGCGGCGATTTCCTGGCCCTCTGGCGACCACAGGTACTTCAGGTAGTCTTCAGCAGCTACGCGGGTGCCTTTTTTGTCGACCACTTTGTCGACCACCGCCACGGGCGGCTCGGCTTCGGCGGAGACGCTTGGGTAGATCACTTCGAATTGGTCACGGCCGAATTCACGGGCGATCATTTCGGCCTCGTTCTCGAAGGTCACCAGCACGTCGCCGATCTGGTTGGTCATGAACGTGGTGGTGGCCGCACGACCGCCCGTGTCGAGCACCGGTGCCTGTTTGAACAGTTTGCCGACAAAGGTCTTGGCCTTCTCTTCGTCACCACCGTTCTTGAGCACATAGCCCCAGGCCGACAGGTAGGTGTAGCGGCCGTTACCCGAGGTTTTCGGGTTGGGCACGATCACCTGCACGCCATCCTTGAGCAGGTCGGGCCAGTCTTTCAGTGCCTTTGGGTTGCCTTTGCGCACGATAAACACGGTGGCGGAGGTAAACGGTGCACTGTTGTTCGGCAGGCGGGTGACCCAGTCGTCCGGAACCAGTTTGCCGTTGTCGGCCAGGGCATTGATGTCGGTGGCCATGTTCATGGTGATCACGTCGGCCGGCAGGCCGTCGATCACCGAACGCGCTTGTTTGCTGGAACCGCCGAACGACATCTGCAAGGTCAGCTTGTCGTTCGGGTGCTCGGCTTGCCAGTGCTTCTGGAAGGCGGCGTTGTAGTCTTTGTAGAAATCGCGCATCACGTCGTAGGAGACATTGAGCAGGGTGACCGGTGCGGCGTGCGCGGCGCCCGCCAGGGCAAGGCCGGCGGCCAGGAGAGTGGCGCTAACGAGTTTTTTCACTGCTCATTCCTTGTTGTTTCAGAGAAGGGTAAGGCCTTTTGCCAGCGACTATAGCCGGGGTGCCATAGTCGCTTAAAGATTAAAAAGAACTTTGCTTATTCCACTTTCTTAAAAAGGTTGCTGCCACAGCGCGAACAGAATGCCGCGCTGGGTTCATGGCTGTTTTTCTTGCACACCGGGCAGTCGACTTGCAGCTGCTCACCGCGCATGGCGCTGGCCAGTTCGGCGGTGAAAATTCCGGTGGGCACGGCGATGATCGAGTAACCGGTGATCATCACCAGTGACGAAATAACCTGGCCCAGCGGCGTCTTCGGCACGATATCGCCAAAGCCCACGGTAGTGAGCGTCACGATCGCCCAGTAGATGCCCTTGGGAATGCTGGTAAACCCGTGCTGCGGGCCTTCGATCACGTACATCAAGGTGCCGAACACGGTTACCAGGGTGCATACGCTCACCAGGAACACCACGATCTTCTGCTTGCTGCCGCGCAGCGCCGCCATCAGGTAGTTGGCTTGCTTGAGGTACGGGCTGAGTTTGAGCACGCGAAAGATGCGCAGCATGCGGATGATCCGGATGATCAACAGGTACTGCGCGTCGCTGTAATACAGGGCAAGGATACCGGGCACGATGGCCAGTAAATCCACCAGCCCGTAGAAACTGAAGGCGTAGCGCAGCGGCTTGGGCGAGCAATACAGGCGCAGCCCGTACTCGATCAGGAAGATCAGCGTAAAGCCCCATTCAATGTAGGCCAGCACATCGGCGTAGTTCTGGTGGATCTGGTCGATGCTGTCGAGCATCACGATCACCAGGCTGGCGAGGATGATCAACAGCAGGATGCCGTCAAAGCGTCGCCCGGCGACGGTGTCGCTCTGAAAAACCATGACGTAGAGTCGCTGACGCCAGTCGTTGTTGCTGTCCATAAAGCCCGCTCGAATCGAAGATCGAGCAAGCCTAGGGGGATTCGAAGGGGCTGTCCATGCGCGGTTTCTGAAGCACTCGGCGGCCGGCGCGCACCAGCCAGCAGGCGAGGACAAACGGCGCGGTCAGCGCCGGCAGGTGCAGGGCGGCAAAACCTGGTGTAAGCCCGATGGCCAGCAGAATGCCCAGCAGCGGCAGCCAGGGTTGGCGACGCGTCTGGCTCAGGGCCACGGCCGCAAGGGCCGGGTTGTAGCTGTGCAGGCCAAGCAGCGCGCCGTTGCTGTCATCCAGCCACAGGCCGGGCAGCACGCCGCAGGCGGCGCCGATCAGGGCCCACACGGCGGCGCGACGGTTGGCCAGCCACAGGCCCAGGGCGATCAGCGCGCCCGCCAGGGGCTGGTCCAGCAGGATGATTTGCGCCAGGCCAGCAAAGGGCACGCCGAACCACGCCAGGGTGTCGGGCGCGCTGGGCGCCAAGGTCTGGGGCGCGGCATTGCTCAGCAGCAACCAGCCCAGGCCGACAAATGGCGCGGTGTAGGCGGGCAGGTCATCGGGCTGTGCCGCGTGTTTGAGCCAGTGCCGCGTCAGGATCGCACTCAAGCCGCCGCACGCCAGGATCAGCGGCGGTAACAAGGCCGACCAAGCAAAGTGCTGGCCAATCAATAAACCCAGCAACACACCGTTGTAGCTATATAAACCGGCCTGGCGCTCGCCTTTGGGGTAGCCCCGACGTTGGGCCGTGAGCAAGCCCGCCATACCGCCCAGCAGCGCCCCGCCAAGCAAGGCCGGGGCGCTGATCAGAATGGCCAGCAGGCACAGCAGGCCGCACAGCGGGTGGCGCTGGAGGAAAATCTGGCTGAAGCCGTTGAGCAGCGCTTCGGCCCAGTCGGGGCAGGTCGGGTTGTGCATGGTGGCTATTCAGTGAGGCCGAGTTGGCCCCCGTGGGGGCTCTACAGGCGCTAAATCAACGTCTCGATACGCAGCGAATTGGTCGACCCCGGCTGCCCGAACGGCACTCCGGCGGTAATCACCAACGTATCCCCGCGCTGTGCCATGCCCTGGGCCTGGGCGATTTCCAGTGCGGTGGAACACACCTCGTCCACCTGGCGCAGCCGATCATTGACCACCGAATGCACGCCCCACGCCACGCTTAAGCGCCGTGCCGTGGACAGGTTCGGCGTGAGGTTGAGGATCGGCGCCACCGGCCGTTCCCGCGCGGCACGCAGGCTGGAGCTGCCGGATTCGCTGTAATTCACCAGCACCGCCACCGGTAGGATGCTGCTGATGCGGCGGATCGCACAGCTGATGGCGTCCGACACGGTGGCGTCCGCTTTGGGCCGACTGACATCCAACTGCGCCTGGTAATCCGGCCCACGCTCCACCTGGCGGATGATCTTGCTCATCATCTGCACGGCTTCCAGCGGGTACTCGCCCGAGGCGGTTTCGGCCGAGAGCATCACAGCATCCGCACCTTCGGCCACCGCGTTGGCCACATCAGTCACCTCGGCACGGGTCGGCGCGGGCGAGAAGCGCATGGATTCGAGCATCTGCGTGGCTACCACCACCGGCTTACCCAATTGGCGGCAGGTGCGGATGATGTCTTTCTGGATCTGCGGCACGCTCTCGGCCGGTACTTCCACGCCCAGGTCGCCTCTGGCCACCATGATCGCGTCGCTCAATTCGGCGATTTCCCGCAGGTGCTGCACGGCCGAAGGTTTTTCGATCTTGGCCATCAGAAACGCTTTGTCGCCGATCAACTCGCGGGCTTCGCGGATATCCTCGGGGCGTTGCACGAACGACAGCGCCACCCAATCCACACCCAAGTCCAGGCCGAAGCTCAGGTCTCGTCGGTCCTTGGCAGTCAGTGGGCTCATTTTCAACAACGCTTGTGGGACGTTCACGCCTTTGCGATCAGACAATTCGCCGCCGTTGAGCACCGTGGTGTCGATGGCATCGGCGTGCTTGGTGACCACCCGTAGGCGCAATTTGCCATCGTCAAGCAGCAGGTCCATGCCCGGCTCCAGGGCGGCGATGATCTCCGGGTGGGGCAGGTTGACCCGGCGCGGGTCGCCGGGGGTGTCGTCCAGGTCCAGGCGCAACGCCTGACCGCGTACCAGTTGCACCTTGCCCCCGGCGAAACGCCCGACTCGCAGTTTCGGCCCTTGCAGGTCCATCAGAATGCCCAGCGGGTAATTGAGCTGGCGCTCCACCTGACGGATCCAGTGATAACGCTGGGCGTGATCGGCGTGCTCGCCGTGGCTGAAGTTGAGGCGGAAGATATTCACCCCGGCTTGCACCAGATCGAGAATGTCATCGATACCGTCGGTGGCCGGGCCCAGGGTGGCGAGGATTTTGACCTTCTTGTCAGGCGTCATGGTTGGCAGTCTCAAGGATCAGGATGGCGCGGAAATCGTTGACGTTGGTGCGCGTCGGTTCGGTGACGATCAAACCGTCGAGCGCGGCGAAATAGCCGTAGCCGTTGTTGTTGTCCAGCTCATCGCTGGCGTTCAGGCCCAGGGCTTCGGCACGCGTGTAGCTGCACGGGGTCATGATCGCGCCGGCGTTGTCTTCCGAGCCGTCGATGCCATCGGTGTCAGCGGCCAGGGCATAGACGCCGGGCAGGCCCTTGAGGCTGTCGGTGAGGCTCAGCAGGAACTCGGCGTTGCGCCCGCCACGCCCATTGCCGCGCACGGTGACGGTGGTTTCACCGCCGGAGAGGATCACGCACGGCGCCGCCAACGGCTGGCCGTGCTGCACGATTTGTCGGGCGATCCCGGCGTGCACTTTGGCCACGTCCCGCGCTTCGCCTTCCAGGTCGCCGAGGATCAGCGGGCTGAACCCGGCCTGGCGCACTTTGACGGCCACTGCCTCCAGGGATTGCTGGGGGCGGGCGATCAACTGGAAGTGGCTGCGCGCGAGCACCGGGTCGCCCGGTTTGACCGTTTCCGAGGCAGGGTTTTGCAGCCAGCTGCGCACGGATGCGGGGGCGTCGATGCCGTAGCGCTTGAGGATCGCCAGCGCCTGTTGTGAGGTGCTCGGGTCGCCAACGGTCGGACCGGAGGCGATCACCGAGGCCTGGTCGCCTGGAACATCGGAGATCGCATAGGTGTATACCGTCGCCGGCCAGGCCGCTTTGGCCAGCCGGCCGCCTTTGATTGCCGAGAGGTGCTTGCGCACGCAGTTCATCTCGCCGATGGTTGCACCGGATTTGAGCAGGGCTTTGTTGACGGTCTGTTTGTCGGCCAGGGTGATGCCTTCGGCCGGCAGGGCCAGTAAGGCCGAACCGCCGCCGGAAAGCAGGAAAATCACGCGGTCGTTTTCGCTGAGGTTACTGATCAACGCCAATACGCGGGTGGCCACGGCCAGGCCGGCGGCATCGGGCACCGGGTGCGCGGCTTCGACCACTTCAATTTTTTTGCACGGCGCGCCGTGGCCGTAGCGGGTGACCACCAGCCCCGAAACCTCGCCCTGCCAGGCGTTTTCGACCACGAGCGCCATGGCTGCTGCAGCTTTGCCGGCACCGATCACGATGACGCGGCCGCTGCGGTCGGCGGGCAGAAAAGGTTCAAGGACTTGCCGGGGGTGGGCGGCATCGATGGCGGTGGCAAACAGCTCGCGAAGCAGGTGCTGCGGATCGACCGACATAAGCGGGCTCCCGTGAATTTTTGTTATTAGAGGTGCATCACGTTTGGCAGTGAAAGGCGACCAGCCTGTGGCAGGGGGCACGTCCCTCCCACAGGCGCCGCGTGTCACATCAGGGGGTTATTTATCGCGAATCGAGAAGTTCGACATATGCTCCAGGCCCTTGATCAGCGCCGAGTGGTCCCAGTTACCACCGCCAATGGCAGTGCAGGTGCTGAACACTTGCTGGGTGCCCGCGGTGTTCGGCAGGTTGATCCCCAGCTCCTTGGCGCCGGCCAGGGCCAGGTTGAGGTCTTTCTGGTGCAGGTTGATGCGAAAGCCCGGATCGAAGGTGCCCTTGATCATGCGTTCGCCATGCACTTCCAGAATCTTCGACGAAGCAAAACCACCCATCAGCGCTTCACGCACCTTGGCCGGGTCGGCGCCGTTCTTGGCGGCGAACAGCAGGGCTTCGGCCACCGCCTGGATGTTCAGCGCGACGATGATCTGGTTGGCGACCTTGGCGGTCTGGCCATCGCCATTACCGCCGACCAGGGTGATGTTCTTGCCCATGCTCTGGAACAGCGGCAGGGCGCGCTCGAAGGTCTGCGCTTCGCCACCGACCATGATGCTCAAGGTGCCGGCCTTGGCGCCGACTTCACCGCCGGACACCGGTGCATCGAGGTAGTGCGCGCCGCGCTCGTTGATCTTGGCTGCAAACGCTTTGGTGGCGGTGGGGGAGATCGAGCTCATGTCGATCACCACCTTGTTCGGCGACAGGCCGGCGGCCACCCCGTCGGTGCGAAACAGCACGTCGTCGACCTGCGGGGTGTCGGGCACCATGACGATGATGAACTCGGCTTCCTGGGCCACCTGCTGCGGGCTGGCCAGGGCCACGGCGCCGGCGCTGATCAATTCAGCCGGGGCCTTGCCGTGATGTTCGGAGAGGAACAGTTGGTGACCTGCTTTCTGCAGGTTCGCGGCCATGGGTTGGCCCATGATGCCGGTGCCGATAAAGCCGATTTTAGCCATGATGAAAATCCTCTTTTTATTCTCTGTGAGCGCTGGGCTTGCTGCGGTGGGCGGGCTTGTCGCACCGCCTGCGCAGGGCTGCGGGGCAGCACCATCAGGTCGGCGGTGAACCCGTCGGGGGACAAGCCCCTCACCACGGCAAGCCGCTTCCCACCGGGTGGTTTTGTGTGGTGTTTGTCAGATGGCGTTGTGGGTCTTGAGCCATCCAAGTCCGGCCTCGGTAGTGGTCAACGGCTTGTACTCGCAGCCGACCCAACCCGCATAGCCGATACGGTCCAGATGCTTGAACAGGAAGCGGTAGTTGATCTCACCGGTGCCTGGCTCATTGCGCCCCGGGTTGTCCGCCAGTTGGATGTGGTTGATCTCACCCAGGTGCGCGGCCATGGTGCGGGCCAGGTCGCCCTCCATGATTTGCATGTGATAGATGTCGTATTGCAGGAACAGGTTGTCACTGCCCACTTGCTCGCGAATCGACAGGGCTTGTGCGGTGTTGTTCAGGTAAAAGCCCGGAATGTCGCGGGTGTTGATCGCTTCCATCACCAGCTTGATGCCCACCGCTTGCAGCTTGTCGGCGGCGTATTTGAGGTTGGCGACAAAGGTCTTTTCCAGGGTGGCGTCGTCCACCCCGGCCGGTCGAATCCCCGCCAGGCAGTTGATCTGGGTGTTGCCCAGTACCTGGGCGTAGGCGATGGCCAGCTTGACCCCGGCGCGGAACTCCTCGACCCGATCCGGGTGACACGCCAGACCGCGCTCGCCCTTGGCCCAGTCCCCGGCCGGCAGGTTGAACAGCACCTGAGTCAGACCGTTGGCATCCAGTTGTGCCTTGATTTCGGCGGAGCTGAATTCGTAGGGGAACAGGTACTCGACCCCTTGGAAACCCGCATCGGCGGCCGCTTTGAAGCGGGCAAGGAAGTCCTGTTCGGTAAACAGCATGGACAGGTTGGCGGCAAAGCGCGGCATAGGGTTCTCCTTAATCGAGCAGGGAAATGGCGGTCGGCGCATCGTTGCCGACCAGGGCCAGATCTTCGAATTCGTTGACGGCGTTGATCTCGGTGCCCATGGAAATATTGGTCACGCGCTCCAGAATAATCTCAACGATCACCGGCACCTTGAATTCTTCGATCATGGCCTGGGCTTTGCGCAACGCCGGCTGGATCTGGCCTGGCTCGAACACGCGCAGGGCCTTGCAACCCAGGCCTTCGGCGACGGCAACATGGTCAACGCCATACCCGTTGAGTTCCGGGGCATTGAGGTTGTCGAAAGACAGCTGCACGCAGTAGTCCATTTCGAAACCGCGCTGGGCCTGGCGGATCAGGCCCAGGTAGGAGTTGTTCACCACCACGTGGATGTAGGGCAGCTTGAACTGCGCGCCCACGGCCAGTTCTTCGATCATGAACTGGAAGTCATAGTCGCCGGACAGCGCCACCACTTTGCGGCTCGGGTCGGCCTTGACCACGCCGAGCGCGGCGGGGATGGTCCAACCCAAGGGGCCCGCCTGGCCGCAGTTGATCCAGTGACGCGGCTTATACACGTGCAGGAATTGCGCGCCGGCAATCTGCGACAGGCCGATGGTGCTCACGTAGCAGGTGTCTTTGCCGAACACCTGGTTCATCTCTTCGTACACACGCTGGGGTTTGACCGGGACGTTGTCGAAGTGCGTCTTGCGGTGCAGGGTGGCTTTACGCTGCTGGCAGTCGTGCAGCCAGGCGCTGCGATCCTTGAGCCTGCCGGCGGCTTTCCACTCGCGGGCCACTTCAATGAACATCGTCAGCGCGGCCCCGGCATCGGACACGATACCCAGGTCCGGGGTGAACACGCGGCCGATCTGCGTGGGTTCGATGTCGACGTGAATGAAGGTACGCCCCTCGGTGTAGACCTCCACCGAACCGGTGTGGCGGTTGGCCCAACGGTTGCCGATCCCCAGCACCACGTCCGACTTGAGCAGCGTCGCGTTGCCATAACGGTGGGAGGTTTGCAGGCCGACCATGCCCACCATCAGCGGGTGATCGTCGGGGATGGTGCCCCAGCCCATCAGGGTCGGAATCACGGGGATACCGGTCAGTTCAGCGAATTCAACCAGCAGTTCGCTGGCGTCGGCGTTGATCACGCCGCCGCCGCTGACCAGCAGCGGGCGCTCGGCGGCGTCAAGCAGGGCCAGGGCTTTTTCCACCTGGATGCGGGTTGCCAGCGGTTTGGCCAGGGGCAGTGGCTGGTAGGCGTCGATGTCGAATTCGATCTCGGCCATCTGCACGTCGAACGGCAAGTCGATCAGTACCGGGCCGGGGCGGCCGGAGCGCATTTCATAAAAGGCTTTCTGGAAGGCGTAGGGCACCTGGCCGGGTTCGAGCACGGTGGTCGCCCACTTGGTCACCGGCTTGACGATGCTGGTGATGTCCACGGCCTGGAAGTCTTCCTTGTGCATGCGCGCACGGGGGGCTTGCCCGGTGATGCACAGGATGGGGATCGAGTCGGCCGACGCGCTGTACAGGCCGGTGACCATGTCGGTGCCCGCCGGACCCGAGGTGCCGATGCACACGCCGATGTTGCCGGCCTTGGTGCGGGTGTAACCCTCGGCCATGTGCGAGGCGCCTTCAACGTGGCGAGCAAGGACGTGATCGATGCCACCCACCTTCTGCAAGGCCGAGTACAGCGGGTTGATCGCGGCGCCTGGGATGCCGAAGGCGGTGTCCACGCCTTCACGGCGCATAACCAGGACGGCGGCTTCGATTGCTCTCATTTTGCTCATGTTTTTGGTGCCTCTTGCGTTTTGTAATTGTATACAAGTGGTGTCATGGCAAAGTGTATTCACGCCGAGCGTCGCAGGTCAATGGATTTTATTCTTGGGCCTTGACGTTCGTCGGAGGGCATTTTTGCCAGGCTTTTTGGACGTATTGAGCATTTGTGCGAAAATATTGTATACAAAATATAGTTTCATTGTGTTCTATTTGTTTGATCGGGCATCTGATCAGACAGACCTCCATCGCATTCCCAATAACAAAAGAAGGACGGCACCATGAGCGCGTTAACCTTGAAACTCGCCACCCAACTGGCCAACCAGGCCCTCGCCGCAGGGCGCACCATGGCTGCCGCGCCGCTGACCATCGCGGTGCTGGACGGCGGCGGTCACTTGATCGCCCTGCAACGGGAAGACGGCGCCAGCCTGCTGCGCCCGCAAATCGCCATCGGCAAGGCCTGGGGTGCGATTGCGTTGGGTAAAGGCTCACGTTTGCTGGCGCTGGACGCCCATCAGCGCCCGGCATTTATCGCCGCGTTGAACAGCCTGGGGCAGGGCAGCGTGGTGCCCGCACCGGGTGGCGTGTTGATCCGCAATCAGGACGGCGTGGTGTTGGGGGCGATCGGAATCAGCGGCGATACCTCGGACATTGACGAGCAGTGCGCGATTACGGCGATCGAGGGGGTGGGGTTGTTGGCGGATGCCGGGGTGTCGGCTTGAGCATTGGGTGACGGTGAGGGCGGCATCGGCGGCAAGCGCCCGCCCACCGTGTTGACCGCGCCGACTATCAGTCCGGCGCACACCCCTTTAACACCAAGCGAATGATCGTCTGCGCGGCCGCTTCGTAATCCGCTTCGTCCAGCTTGGCCTTGCCGGTCACGGCCGAAATCTGCCAGTCGAAATCGGCGTATGTCTGGGTCGCGGCCCAGATGCTGAACATCAGGTGATTGGGGTCGATCGTTGCGATCAGGCCGCGGTCCACCCAGCTCTGGATGCATTGGATATTGTGCTTGGCCTGGACGTTGAGCTGTTCGATCTGATCGGCGCTCAGGTGCGGGGCGCCGTGCATGATTTCGCTGGCGAAGACCTTGGAGGCGAACGGCAGGTCACGGGAGATGCGGATTTTCGAGCGGATGTAGTTGCTCAGCACTTCATTGGGCTCGCCCTCGGGGTTGAAGGGCGTGGACGCGGCCAGGATCGGCTCGATGATGCTTTCGAGCACCTCGCGGTAGAGGTTGTCCTTGGACTTGAAGTAGTAGTAAACGTTGGGCTTGGGCAGCCCGGCCTTGGCGGCAATGTCGCTGGTTTTGGTCGCGGCGAAGCCCTTGTCGGCAAACTCCTCGCTGGCCGCCCGCAGGATTTTTTCTTTGTTGCGCTCGCGAATGCTGCTCATAAACCAGGAACTTCCTTGCCAAGACCGGCGGTTGCGCATGGTAGCACCGGCTATCCGCGAGCCTCAACAATGTGCCCGCAAAGCTTTGCGCCGCGTTATGCTCGCGCCATCTTTCTTTATACGGATGCCCGATTCATGGCAGGAAGCAGCTTGTTGGTGTTGATTGACGATATCGCCGCAGTACTCGATGACGTCGCCCTGATGACAAAAGTGGCCGCGAAGAAAACGTCCGGCGTGCTGGGCGATGACCTGGCGCTTAATGCCCAGCAGGTGTCAGGCGTACGCGCCGATCGGGAAATCCCTGTGGTGTGGGCGGTGGCCAAGGGCTCGTTCGTCAATAAACTGATTCTGGTGCCGACGGCCCTGTTGATCAGCGCATTTGCCCCTTGGGCGGTAACGCCGCTGTTGATGCTCGGCGGCGCCTACCTGTGTTTCGAAGGTTTCGAAAAGCTCGCGCATAAATTTCTCCACAGCAAGTCCGAAGACCAGGCCGAACATGCGCACTTGGTCGAAGCGGTGGCCGACCCAGCGGTCGATCTGGTGGCCTTCGAAAAGGACAAGATCAAAGGCGCGATCCGCACCGATTTCATCCTCTCGGCCGAAATCATCGCCATCACCCTCGGTATTGTGGCCGATGCGCCCCTGATGCAGCAGGTGATCGTGCTGTCGGGGATCGCCATCGTGATGACGGCCGGCGTTTACGGGCTGGTGGCCGGCATCGTCAAGCTCGATGACCTGGGCCTGTGGCTCACGCAGAAGCCCGGCCAGGTGGCGCGCAGCATCGGCGGCGGCATCCTGCGCGCGGCGCCGTACATGATGAAGAGCCTGTCGGTGATCGGCACGGCGGCGATGTTCATGGTCGGCGGCGGCATCCTCACCCACGGCGTGCCGGTGGTGCATCACTGGATCGAGACGGTGAGCCAGAGTGCGGGTGCGGTGGCGTGGTTGATGCCGACGGTGCTCAATGCTGTGGCGGGGATCATTGCCGGAGCGGTGGTGCTGGCGGTGGTCAGTGGCCTCGGCAAGGTTTGGAAGACCCTCAGGGCTTAAATGGCAGGTATAAAAAAGGCCATTCATTCGAATGGCCTTTTTTGTGCGCGTTGTTTACTCGGCAATCTGCAATTTGCGCGATTCGGTGTAGATATACCGCACCTTTTCATACTCGAACGGCGAGTTCATCTGGCCGTAGCGGAAGCTGGTCTGGTAGCGCTTGTCCACCGCGCGCAGGGCCCAGATTTCCGGGTGGTTGGAGCTGACTTCGGAGACGTTCAGGAAGTTGATCTGGGATTCGGCGGTGTAGTCCACCAGCAGGCCGCCGGTGTCGCGCAGGTTTGATGGGCCGAAGATCGGCAGCACCAGGTACGCGCCGCCGGGTACGCCATAGAAGCCCAGGGTCTGGCCGAAGTCTTCGCTCTGGCGTGGCAGGCCCATGGCGGTGGCCGGGTCCCACAGGCCGGCGATGCCGACGGTGGTGTTGAGCAGCAGGCGCCCGGTGGTTTCCAGTGAACGGTGGCCCTTGAGTTGCAGCAGGCTGTTCAACAGGTTGGGCACATCGCCCAGGTTGTTGAAGAAGTTGCTCACGCCGGTCCGCAGGAAACTTGGCGTAACGTAGGTGTAGCCGTTGACCACGGGCAGGAACACCCATTGGTCGAAGCGGTAGTTGAAGTGGTACACACGACGGTTCCACGCTTCCAGCGGGTCATACACGTTAAGCGCGGTGAGTGTCGAACGCTCGAATTCACGCTGGTCCAGGCCTGGGTTGAACTTGAGCTTGGTCAGCGGCTCCTTGAAGCCATCGGCGCCGACCGTGACCGGTTCGTGAGCCTTGCTGTTGTCGGCATTGGCGACGCCTGCGCACATCAGCGCGGCGAGCAGCAAAAGATATTTAGCCACGGAAGAACTCCAGCATGGCGTCGGCGTTGACGCGGTAATTAAGGTTGCCGCAGTGGCCGCCCAGCGGGTAGACGGTCAGGCGATCGCCGAAGGTTTTACGCAAAAAGCCGAGATCGCCCGGGCCCAGGATCACGTCGTCGGCGTTGTGCATGACGGCGATTTTCGGGCTGGCGTGCAGGTAGTCCTTGAGGGCGTACAGGCTGACCTGATCGACCAGCTGCAGCAGGCTGCCACCGTCGGAGCGCGCGCGCCACATCGGGATCACTTGCTCGGTGAGGTAGCAGTCGAAGTCGCATTGCAGCGCACGCTTGAGGAACGGCGTGAGGCTGGTGCCTTCGGTGATCGGATACTTGGGCGGAATGATCAGGCCGCGGCGGTTGATCAAGTCCGAGGTAAAGGCGATGTCGGCTGCCGAGAAGCGGAACGAGGTGCCGATCAGCATGGCCATCTGTTCGTTGGTCAGGTGCTGCTTGGATTGCTGGAAGTCGTAGAGCAGGGCGTCATTGAGGTCGATGTAGCCCTTTTGCTGGAAGTAGCGGGTCAGCTTGTTCAGCACCAGTTCATAGAAGGTGGTGGTGTTGTTGATGCCCTTGACCTCGGTTTGGACCAGTTTGTCGAGGTTGCTGATCGAGGTGTAGAGGTTGACCGGCGGGTTGAGCAGCAGCACTTTCTTGAAGTTGAAGCTGCGACGGGTCTCGTCCAGTTTGCTGACGAAGGCCGCATCCAGCGCACCCAGGCTGTAGCCGGTGAGGTAGAAGTCGGTCACCGGCAGCGAAGCGTTCTGCGCGCGCACCGCTTGCATCACGCGGTACATGTCTTCGGCGTCTTCCTGGCTGATGCCGGGGGTGGCGAAGCGCGATGCGGAGGCGATGAAGTCAAAGCTGGTGGGCGACGACAGTTGCACCACGTGGTAGCCGGCCTGGTAGTACAGTTTTTTCAGGTATTCGTTGATGCTGCTGTCAAACCGCGCACCGGTGCCCGCGATCAGAAAGATCAGCGGCGCGGCGCGATCCTGCTTGGCGATGCGGTAGGTGAGCTTTTTCACCGCCCAGAAGTTGTCCGGCAGGCTGAACTCGCGCTCGGGGCGCATGTTGAGGGTGTAGTCGGACTGGTTGATCTCGTCGTCGGTTGGCAATTTTGGCCGAAGGTCAGGCGGGGTGGTCGCGATGGTCGCTTCGAACGGGTTGGTCAAAGGGTAGCCATAGCTGGCTTGGTCGATGTCGACCGCCAGTGCTGACGCACTCAAAAAAAGGCTGCCCAGTAAGGCAGCACAGCGCAAGGAACGGAGCATGACTTAATCCCTAAGAGGAAACGTGCTTGATGAAGTTCGCAGGCTATGACCACCGCGTAACGTCCGAAGTGCCAGTACACGGCACGAAAAGTCGGAAAATAACGTCGGAATCGGGGTAATAGTAGCCAGACGATACACTTTGCCACGCATCTATGAACACTAATTGTGTGTATGTCCCTTGCTAACGGCCGTCGGAGCATTAAGCTGGGCGCCGTTTTTGCCTATCGGAGTACCTCCATGTCCCGTCGTTTGCCGCTGATTTTGCTGCTTATTGCCTTGCCGTTATGGCTCGCCGCCAGTTATGGCGCGCGCTACGGCTTTATGGAGGATGGCCGCTGGGTGGGCATTTGCGTGGACGAGGCCAGCCGCTGGGAATGCCAACTGCGTGGGAACCTTGGGTTGATGATTCACTTCAAGGTGCTGGGCTGGGCGGCGTTGATCACCGCGGTGCTCGGGTTTTTCGTGCCGGGGCGGGCGGGATGGGGGCTGGCGGTGTTGGCGATGGTCTTTGGTTTGCCCGCGCTGGCGTTGTACAACACCACGTTTGCGGTGTTTGCGGTGGTGATTGCGGGGTTACGGTTGGTGCGCAAGCCCCCCGCCACATGAGAACGCGTTGCCAATGTGGGAGGGGGCTTGCGCTGATGGGGTCTTAAGCCTTGTGCATCCGCAAGCACCGCCACAAGGCTGCGACCATCAACACACTGACCAGCGCCCAAGCCCAAGCCTGCTGGTTCAACAACCCTTCGCGATACAGCTGCGGCGCAATGCCGGCGCCAATGATGAAGGTCAGCAGCGCGATCTCCCGTCGCGGCCCGCTCACAGGGCGAAGCAGATATACCAAGCCTGGCAGCACCAGCGCCGCACTTGGGAAGCTGCGATATCGTGGGTCGAACACCAACGCCAGCATCATCACCGCACCGGCAAAACCGGCGATCGCCACCAGCCAACCCGCACGTTGCTCCAGCCAGTTGAAGGCCCGCTCGCGCCAACCTTCCCGGGCGCTCAATGCCAACGCGGCATGAGCCAGCACCAGCAGATTCAACGCCACCAGCACGCCAGCCCACGCCCATTCGTCATTAAAGCGGGCGGTGACGCGGGTGAGTTCCGCCCAGGTACCGATGGAACAGGCGGCGACGGCACCGAGCAGGGGTAGCGCAATAGCGTTGCGCGCACTGCGCACGCGCCCCCCCAGCGTCAACGTAGCCAACACAATGATGCCCCCGACGCCCAGCCACAGCGGCCAGTACGGCACGTTGGTCACCGGCCCGGCGAGGATGCCCTTATCCTGGCGATCGGCATCGAACAGCCCCCAGTAACCGCCGACCGCGCCTTCACTGGCGCGTTTCCATGGCTGGTCGAAGGCTTCGATCAGGTTGTAGTGCCAGCCATTGGCCTCGGCCATGGCCACGAAGCCGCGCATGAACTTGGCTTCGTTGACCCGGCTCGGCACCGCGGTTTCCCGCTGACGGCCTTCGCTCGGCCAGCCGGTCTCTCCGATCAGCACATCCTTGGGCGCGAATTTGTTACCGAAGGTCTGGCGCACATCGCCCACATGCTTGAGGGCCTGGTCGATGCCGGACGGGTCATCCTCCCAGTACGGCAGCAGGTGAATGGTCAGGAAATCCACCGCCGGGGCGATTTCGGGGTGTTGCAGCCAGAACTCCCACACATCGGCATAGGTCACCGGCTGCTTGATCTGGCTTTTGACTTTTTGGATCAGCCGCACCAATTGCGAGGCGGTGACTTCTTTGCGCAGCAGGGCCTCGTTGCCGACGATCACCGAAGTGACCACATCGGGGTTGGCGTTGGCCGAAGTGATCAGCAGGTCGACCTCTTTTTCCGTTGCGACCGGGTCGCTGCTGACCCAGGCACCGATCATCAATTTCAACCCGTGCTTGCGCGCCAGCGCCGGCAGGGCTTCCAGGCCGGTCATGGAGTACGTGCGAATGCATTCAAAGCGGGTGGCCAGCAGGGCCAGGTCAGCGTCCATGCGTGCGGGGCGCAGGGTGAACGGTTGGTCGAAGGGGGATTGGTCCTTGTCGAACGGGGTGTAGGAGGCACATTGCAGCTTGTGGCTGGCGCTGGCGACGTCCGGCAGCACCACCGGCCGGCCGAGGCCATACCAGTAGCCGACAAGGGCCAGCAGGCCGAGGATCAGGGCGAAGAAATAGGGCAGGGCAGGGAAGCGGGCATTCGCGGGCATGGTCGGCTTATCTGGGGAGCAAAGGCGCGCATCTTACCCGGATTTGCCCCTTGCCAGTGGGGCTGCATGATTTTGACATGCAAAGTTCGGGCGGAATTTTGACGCCATGTTCGCAGAAATGCGCTGCTGGCGATGTGATGTCGTTTCTTGCTTGTATAAGGTCGCTGCCAGAGCAGGACGTTGGCCTCGTGAGGTTGATGATCGAAGTGTCAGCATTCCACTGATGTCGCAGCCACCGGATCGATGCGCGTGAGGGGGCGCGGTGCACCACAGAACAACAGGTTGACGTCGCTCGACATTCGTCGGGCGCAGCACTTTCGGGGAAGTACGATGAAGATGCGACGACTCTTGGGCGCAGCTGCCACTCTGGTAGTTGCGATGAGCTCCACACTGGCCAGTGCCGACAGCAAAACCCTGAGCATCGGCTACGTGGATGGCTGGTCGGACAGCGTTGCCACCACTCACGTGGCGGCGGAAGTGATCAAGCAAAAGCTCGGTTATGACGTGAAACTGCAAGCGGTCGCCACCGGGATCATGTGGCAGGGCGTGGCCACCGGCAAGCTCGATGCCATGCTCTCGGCCTGGCTGCCCGTGACCCACGGCGAGTACTGGACCAAGAACAAGGACAAGGTGGTCGACTACGGCCCCAACTTCAAGGATGCCAAGATCGGCTTGATCGTGCCGGAGTACGTCAAGGCCAAGTCCATCGAAGACCTCAAAACCGACACCACCTTCAAGAATAAAATCGTCGGCATCGACGCCGGTTCAGGCGTGATGCTCAAGACCGACGAAGCCATCAAGCAGTACGGCCTCGATTACAAGCTGCAAGCCAGTTCGGGCGCCGCAATGATCGCCGAGCTGACCCGCGCAGAAGACAAGCAGGAATCCATCGCCGTCACCGGTTGGGTGCCGCACTGGATGTTCGCCAAGTGGAAACTGCGTTTCCTGGAAGACCCAAAAGGGATTTACGGCGCTGCTGAAACCGTCAACAGCATCGGCAGCAAGGGCCTGGAGAAGAAAGCGCCGGAAGTCGCGGCCTTCCTGAAGAAGTTCCAGTGGGCCTCCAAGGACGAAATCGGCGAAGTCATGCTCGCTATCCAGGAGGGCGCCAAGCCTGACGCGGCGGCCAAGGACTGGGTTGCCAAGCACCCTGAGCGTGTTGCTGAGTGGACCGCTAAATAACGTACAGCGCTCTAAACAGCACCTTACAAGCCCGTCTGGCGTTCGCGCCAGGCGGGTTTTGTCGTTTCAGGGCAAGGGGCCGTCAATTTAATCAGTTCAATGTTGGCGGCAACCGTCATGTGGTTCTACTACTAAGGTCGTCTGGAACCAGTTCCGCAGCCGCATACAGTGGCTATGTTCCAATAATAAAAAAGCTGTGCTGCGAGGATAAAAACAATGAACGACAGCATTTACCTCTCGATTCAAAACAGCCCGCGTTTCAAGGAGCTGGTGAGAAAAAGGGAACGATTCGCCTGGATTCTCTCGGCAATCATGCTAGGGCTTTACTCCGCTTTCATCCTGTTGATCGCCTACGGGCCACAAGTACTGGGGGCCAAGATCAGCCCCGGTTCGTCGATTACCTGGGGCATTCCCTTGGGCGTCGGGTTGATTGTGTCCGCTTTTATTCTGACCGGCATTTACGTGCGTCGGGCCAATGGCGAGTTTGACGATTTGAACAATGCGATTCTCAAGGAGGCTGCGCAATGATCCGTCGTCTACTGGCAGTATTCGGCGCTTCGCTTTTTGCTCCTGCCGTTTGGGCGGCGGACGCATTGACCGGTGAAGTGCATAAGCAACCGCTGAACATCTCGGCCATCCTGATGTTTATCGCATTCGTCGGTGCCACCCTGTGCATCACTTACTGGGCTTCCAAGCGTAACAAGTCGGCGGCCGATTACTACGCGGCCGGCGGCAAGATCACCGGTTTCCAGAACGGTCTGGCCATTGCCGGTGACTACATGTCGGCGGCGTCCTTCCTGGGGATTTCCGCGCTGGTGTACACCTCTGGCTATGATGGTCTGATCTACTCGATCGGCTTTCTGGTGGGCTGGCCGATCATTCTGTTCCTGATCGCTGAGCGCCTGCGTAACCTGGGTAAATACACCTTTGCCGACGTGGCGTCCTACCGCCTCGGGCAAACCCAGATCCGCAGCCTGTCGGCCTGTGGCTCCCTGGTGGTGGTGGCGTTCTACCTGATCGCGCAGATGGTCGGCGCCGGTAAGCTGATCCAACTGCTGTTCGGTCTGGACTACCACGTAGCGGTGATCCTGGTCGGCATCTTGATGTGCATGTACGTGTTGTTCGGCGGCATGCTGGCGACCACCTGGGTGCAGATCATCAAGGCGGTGCTGCTGTTGTCCGGCGCGTCGTTCATGGCCCTGATGGTCATGAAACACGTCAACTTCGACTTCAACATGCTGTTCTCCGAGGCGATCAAGGTTCACCCTAAAGGTGAAGCGATCATGAGCCCCGGCGGCCTGGTGAAAGACCCCGTCTCCGCGTTCTCCCTGGGCCTGGCACTGATGTTCGGTACCGCGGGCCTGCCGCACATCCTGATGCGCTTCTTCACTGTAAGCGACGCCAAGGAAGCGCGTAAGAGCGTGCTGTATGCAACTGGCTTCATCGGCTACTTCTATATCCTGACCTTTATCATCGGCTTCGGCGCGATCCTGCTGGTCAGCACCAATCCGGCCTTCAAGGATGCTGCAGGCGCTTTGCTGGGCGGTAACAACATGGCAGCGGTGCACCTGGCCAACGCGGTGGGTGGCAGTATCTTCCTGGGCTTCATCTC
Source organism: Pseudomonas sp. FP2309 (assembly GCF_030687575.1). Lineage (NCBI taxonomy): Bacteria > Pseudomonadati > Pseudomonadota > Gammaproteobacteria > Pseudomonadales > Pseudomonadaceae > Pseudomonas > Pseudomonas sp. FP2309. The sequence continues at coordinate 1,924,345 of NZ_CP117439.1, forward strand.
GGCCGTGGCGTTTGCCACCATCCTGGCGGTGGTTGCCGGTTTGACCCTGGCTGGCGCGTCGGCGGTGTCCCATGACCTCTATGCCAGTGTGATCAAGAAAGGCAAGGCCAACGATAAGGACGAGATTCGCGTGTCGAAGATCACCACCATCGCCTTGGCAGTACTGGCGATTGGTCTTGGCATCCTGTTCGAGAGCCAGAACATCGCGTTCATGGTGGGCCTGGCGTTCTCCATTGCCGCCAGCTGTAACTTCCCGGTGTTGCTGCTTTCCATGTACTGGAAAAACCTCACCACCCGTGGCGCCATGATCGGCGGCTGGCTGGGTCTGATCAGTGCCGTGGGCTTGATGGTGCTGGGCCCGACCATCTGGGTGTCGATCCTGCACCACGAAAAAGCCATCTTCCCGTACGAGTACCCGGCGCTGTTCTCGATGATCATTGCATTCGTCGGCATCTGGTTCTTCTCCATCACCGACAAGTCGGCGGCGGCAGAGAAAGAGCGTGCGCTGTACTTCCCGCAGTTTGTGCGTTCGCAGACTGGCCTGGGGGCGAGTGGGGCGGTGAGTCATTGATTGAGGCAGTTGCAAGCGACTGGCTACAAGCTGCAAGTTAGAAGTGGTGTTGTGTAGAGAGATATCCCTGTAGAGATGCAGGGATATTTTTTTGCTTGCGGCTTGTGGCTTGGCGCTTTCAGTTCACTAAAACGCAGCCCAAAAAAACGGCCTCATCAAGAGGCCGTTTTATTTGGCTGCGTTTTAGTGCCGATCTTCCAGCTTGGTAATGTCACGCGACTCGTAGCCAGTGTACAGCTGGCGCGGGCGGCCAATCTTGTACGGGCTGGAGAGCATTTCTTTCCAGTGGGAGATCCAGCCCACGGTCCGCGCCAGGGCGAAGATCACGGTGAACATGCTGGTTGGAATGCCGATCGCCTTGAGGATGATCCCCGAGTAGAAGTCGACGTTCGGGTACAGCGAGCGTTCGATGAAGTACGGGTCGGTCAGGGCGATCTCTTCCAGGCGCATGGCCAGTTCGAGTTGCGGATCGTTTTTGATGCCCAGTTCCTTCAACACTTCGTCGCAGGTCTGTTTCATGACGGTGGCGCGTGGGTCGCGGTTCTTGTAGACCCGGTGACCGAAGCCCATCAACTTGAACGGATCGTTCTTGTCCTTGGCCTTGGCGATGAAGGTGTCGATGTTCGAGACATCGCCGATTTCATCGAGCATGGTCAATACGGCTTCGTTCGCACCGCCGTGGGCAGGGCCCCACAGTGCAGCGATGCCGGCGGCGATACAGGCGAACGGGTTGGCACCCGAAGAGCCTGCCAGGCGCACGGTGGAGGTCGAGGCGTTCTGTTCGTGGTCGGCGTGGAGGATGAAGATCCGGTCCATGGCCTTGGCGAGCACCGGGCTGATCGGTTTGATCTCACACGGGGTGTTGAACATCATGTGCAGGAAGTTTTCCGCGTACGTCAAGTCGTTGCGCGGGTACATCATGGGCTGGCCCATCGAGTACTTGTAAACCATTGCGGCCAGGGTCGGCATCTTGGCAACCAGGCGGATCGCGGAAATTTCGCGATGCTGCGGGTTATTGATGTCGAGGGAGTCGTGATAGAAGGCCGACAGGGCGCCGACCACGCCGCACATGACGGCCATCGGGTGGGCGTCGCGACGGAAGCCGTTGAAGAACGTCTTCAACTGCTCGTGAACCATAGTGTGGTTCTTCACAGTGCTGACGAACTGGGCTTTTTGCTCGGCTGTTGGCAGTTCGCCATTTAGCAGCAGGTAGCAGGTTTCCAGATAGTCCGACTTTTCAGCCAGTTGCTCGATCGGGTAGCCCCGATGCAGCAGGATGCCATTGTCGCCGTCGATATAGGTGATCTTCGACTCGCAAGAGGCGGTCGACATGAAGCCTGGGTCGAAAGTGAAACGGCCCGTGGCCGTCAGGCCCCGTACGTCGATAACATCGGGACCAACGGTGCCGGTTAAAATGGGCAGCTCGACGGGGGCTGCGCCCTCGATGATCAACTGCGCTTTTTTGTCAGCCATGTGGCCTCCTATTTATGCTTCAAATCATCAGACAGACCCCCCACGCAGGGCCCGCACCACTATAGTGAGATAAATTCAGATGTCAATTTGCCTAAAGTCTTGCCCCAGAAGGCTTTAACCGTACTTTTTCCTCGAAATTGCCTGCCATTTACGCCTTTTATCCCGCCAGCGCAATCCGCTATTAGGGTGAGGTGCGCGCGTTGTCATTAGTAACCTAACTGTCTATACTCGGCCACCGACCGCCAAGGGCTTTTGGGCTTGCTTTCATTGGGGGTCGCACTCCCTGGGTGGTGCTTACCTGACCAGTCGCACTCCCCAACAACTTTGCCCTGATTGTTAGGGGCTCTTCAGTGTGAAAAAAAGCCGTGAATAGCCAACGACCTGTAAACCTAGACCTAAGGACCATCAAACTCCCCATCACCGGCGTTACGTCGTTCCTGCACCGTGTTTCCGGCATCATCCTGTTCCTGGGCTTGGGCATCATGCTTTATGCATTGAGCAAATCCCTGGGTTCCGAGGAAGGTTACGCCGAGGTGAAGGCATGCTTGACCAGTCCGCTGGCCAAGTTCGTAGCATGGGGTCTCTTGTCCGCTCTGCTGTATCACCTGGTAGCCGGCGTGCGCCACTTGATCATGGACATGGGCATTGGCGAGACGCTGGAAGGCGGCCGCCTGGGCTCGAAAATCATCATCGCCATTTCCGTGGTGCTGATCGTTCTGGCAGGAGTTTGGATATGGTAACCAGCGTAACGAATCTGTCGCGTTCGGGCCTCTATGACTGGATGGCACAGCGTGTGTCTGCGGTCGTTCTCGCGGCTTATTTCATTTTCCTGATCGGATACCTCGTGGCCAATCCGGGCATCGGCTATGAGCAATGGCATGCCCTGTTTTCCCACAATGCCATGCGCATCTTCAGTCTGCTGGCCCTTGTAGCCCTGGGCGCTCACGCCTGGGTCGGCATGTGGACCATCGCGACCGACTACCTCACGCCAATGGCGCTGGGCAAGTCCGCGACCGCAGTGCGTTTTCTCTTCCAGGCAGTATGCGGCGTCGCGATGTTCGCTTACTTCGTCTGGGGTGTGCAGATTCTTTGGGGTATCTGATCCATGGCTAACATTCCAACTATTTCCTTCGACGCCATTATTATTGGTGGCGGCGGTGCCGGCATGCGCGCTGCGCTGCAACTGGCCCAGGGCGGTCACAAGACTGCCGTGATCACCAAGGTGTTCCCGACGCGTTCCCACACCGTGTCGGCCCAGGGTGGCATCACCTGCGCCATCGCGTCCGCCGACCCGAACGATGACTGGCGCTGGCACATGTACGATACCGTCAAGGGTTCCGACTACATCGGTGACCAGGACGCTATCGAATACATGTGTCAGGAAGGCCCGGCGGCGGTGTTCGAGCTGGACCACATGGGTCTGCCGTTCTCCCGTACCGAACAAGGTCGTATCTACCAGCGTCCATTTGGCGGTCAGTCCAAGGATTACGGCAAAGGTGGCCAGGCTGCCCGTACCTGCGCTGCGTCCGACCGTACCGGTCACGCGCTGCTGCACACCCTTTATCAGGGCAACCTGAAAGCCGGTACCACGTTTCTGAACGAGTACTACGCGGTGGACCTGGTGAAGAACGCTGACGGCGCATTCGTCGGTGTGATTGCCATCTGCATCGAAACCGGTGAAACCACCTACATCCGCGCCAAGGCTACCGTGCTGGCGACGGGCGGTGCAGGCCGTATCTACGCATCGACCACCAATGCCCTGATCAACACCGGTGACGGCGTCGGCATGGCACTGCGTGCCGGCGTACCGGTGCAAGACATCGAAATGTGGCAGTTCCACCCAACCGGCATCGCCGGCGCCGGTGTACTGGTGACCGAAGGTTGCCGTGGTGAAGGTGGTTACCTGATCAACAAGCACGGCGAGCGTTTCATGGAACGTTATGCGCCGAACGCCAAAGACTTGGCCGGTCGCGACGTTGTTGCCCGTTCCATGGTTAAAGAGATTATCGCCGGCAACGGCTGTGGCCCGAACGGTGACCACGTGATGCTCAAGCTCGATCACTTGGGCGAGGAAGTGCTGCACAGCCGCCTGCCAGGTATCTGTGAACTGTCCAAGACCTTTGCTCACGTTGACCCGGTACTGGCTCCGGTTCCGGTTGTTCCGACCTGCCACTATATGATGGGCGGCGTGCCGACCAACATTCATGGCCAGGCGATCACCCAGAATGCCGAAGGCGTGGACGAGATCATCCATGGCCTGTTCGCGGTAGGCGAAGTGGCTTGCGTATCGGTACACGGCGCGAACCGCCTGGGCGGCAACTCGCTGCTCGACCTGGTGGTATTCGGTCGTGCGGCCGGCCTGCACCTGGAAAAGGCGCTGACCGACGGCATCGAATACGACGACGCTACCGACGCCAACATTGAAGCTGCCCTGGCGCGTCTGAACGCTCTGAACGAGCGAACCGATGGCGAAGACGTGGCTACTCTGCGTCGCGAGCTGCAAAGCTGCATGCAGAACTACTTTGGTGTGTTCCGTACCGGTGAGTACATGCAGAAGGGCATCGCCCAACTGGCTGACCTGCGCACGCGCATCGCCAACGTCAAGATCAACGATAAGAGCCAGGCGTTCAACACCGCTCGTATCGAAGCCCTTGAACTGCAAAACCTGCTGGAAGTGGCTGAAGCGACTGCGATCGCTGCCGAGGTTCGTAAAGAATCCCGTGGTGCCCACGCCCGTGAAGACTTTGAAGATCGCGATGACGAAAACTGGTTGTGCCACACCCTGTACTTCCCGGGTGACAAGCGCGTAACCAAGCGTGCTGTGAACTTCTCGCCGAAGACGGTTCCGACGTTTGAACCGAAAATTCGGACTTACTAAGGGTGACTGCCATGTTGAAAGTCAGTGTTTATCGCTACAACCCTGATCAGGACGCTGCGCCGTTCATGCAGGAATTCCAGGTTGATACCGGCGGTAAAGACCTGATGGTGCTCGATGTATTGGCACTGATCAAAGAGCAGGACGAAGGTTTCTCCTATCGTCGCTCTTGCCGTGAAGGTGTGTGCGGTTCCGACGGCATGAACATCAACGGTAAAAACGGCCTGGCGTGCATCACGCCGCTGTCGGCCGTGGTTAAAGGCAACAAGCTGATCGTTCGTCCTCTGCCAGGTTTGCCGGTTATCCGTGACCTGGTCGTCGATATGAGCATCTTCTACAAGCAATACGAGAAAGTTAAGCCGTTCCTGCAGAACGACACGCCGGCTCCGGCCATCGAGCGTCTGCAGTCCCCGGAAGAGCGCGAGAAGCTCGACGGTCTGTACGAGTGCATCCTGTGCGCTTGCTGCTCGACCTCGTGCCCGTCCTTCTGGTGGAACCCGGACAAATTCCTGGGTCCAGCTGCACTGCTGCAAGCGTACCGCTTCCTGGCAGACAGCCGCGACACCAAGACGTCCGAGCGTCTGGCTTCGCTGGATGACCCGTTCAGCGTATTCCGCTGCCGCGGGATCATGAACTGCGTCAACGTTTGTCCCAAAGGCCTGAACCCGACTAAGGCCATTGGTCACATCCGTAACATGTTGCTGCAAAGCGGCGTGTAACTGACGTTGCAGTAAAAGCAGGACCGTTGTGCCCGTAAATGCTGCGGCGCAGGCTTCAACCGGCGCCGTAGTTTTAACTTGAGCAGCGACTTACAAAGCCGCGGCTCTTATTTTGAAGAAATGAGACAAGCAGGGGCATTCGGGTTGGTACCCGAACTATCAGCGTGATCCTAAGTGGCTTGTTTTGGTCGCTGCACTTGGCCTTTTGCAAGCAAACTCGGTGTTTTCGCCGGTGGTGTCCCCAAATCGAGGGTGACCAAGCATGCAAGAAAGCGTGATGCAGCGCATGTGGAACAGCGGCTATCTTTCAGGTGGTAACGCTGCCTATGTGGAAGAGCTTTATGAGCTCTACCTGCACGACCCTAACGCTGTGCCAGAAGAATGGCGCACCAAATTTCAGACGTTGTCTTCAGACGGCAACGCTGCCACCGATGTATCGCATGCAACAATTCGCGATCAGTTTGTGCTGCTGGCAAAGAACCAGCGCCGCGCCCAACCGGTTTCCGCCGGCAGCGTGAGCAGTGAGCACGAGAAGAAGCAAGTTGAAGTACTGCGACTGATCCAGGCTTACCGTATGCGTGGCCACCAGGCGGCCCAGCTTGACCCGCTGGGGCTCTGGAAGCGTCCTGCACCGGCTGACCTGTCGATCAATCATTACGGCTTGACCAATGCCGATCTTGATACGACCTTCCGTGCCGGCGACCTGTTCATCGGCAAAGAGGAAGCGAGCCTACGCGAAATTCACGAAGCGTTGCAGCAGACATATTGCCGCACCATCGGCGCTGAATTCACGCACATCACCGATTCCGAGCAACGCCACTGGTTCCAGCATCGTCTGGAAGGTGTGCGTGGCCGTCCGGTGCTGTCCGCCGACGTACGCAGCCATCTGCTTGAGCGCGTCACCGCAGCCGAGGGCCTGGAAAAATACCTGGGTACCAAATACCCGGGCACCAAGCGTTTCGGTTTGGAAGGCGGCGAAAGCCTGATCCCGATGCTCGACGAGCTGATCCAGCGTTCCGGTTCCTACGGCACCAAGGAAATCGTGATCGGCATGGCTCACCGTGGTCGCTTGAACGTGTTGGTCAACACCTTCGGCAAGAACCCGCGTGAGCTGTTCGACGAGTTCGAAGGCAAGAAGAAGGTCGAGCTGGGTTCCGGTGACGTTAAATATCACCAGGGCTTCTCGTCCAACGTCATGACCACAGGCGGTGAAGTTCACCTGGCCATGGCCTTCAACCCATCCCACCTGGAAATCGTTTCTCCAGTGGTCGAGGGTTCGGTCCGTGCTCGCCAGGATCGTCGTAATGACACCTCCGGTGAAAAAGTTCTGCCGATTTCCATCCACGGTGACGCCGCATTCGCCGGTCAAGGCGTGGTCCTGGAAACGTTCCAGATGTCGCAGACCCGCGGCTTCAAGACCGGCGGTACCGTTCACATCGTCATCAACAACCAGGTTGGCTTCACCATCAGCAACCCGCTGGATGCGCGCTCCACCGAGTACGCCACCGACGTTGCCAAGATGATCCAGGCGCCGATCCTCCATGTGAATGGCGATGATCCGGAAGCTGTGTTGTTCGTGACCCAACTGGCTGTCGACTACCGCATGCAGTTCAAGCGTGACGTGGTGATCGACCTGGTTTGCTACCGCCGTCGCGGTCACAACGAAGCTGACGAACCAAGTGGCACCCAGCCGTTGATGTACCAGCAGATCACCAAGCAGCGCACCACCCGTGAGCTGTATGCCGAGAGCCTGACCAAGGCCGGTATCCTGGATGACGCGCGTGTTCAGGCGAAAATCGATGAATACCGCAACGCGCTGGACAATGGCCTGCACGTAGTAAAAAGCCTGGTCAAAGAGCCGAACAAAGAGCTGTTCGTGGACTGGCGCCCGTACCTGGGTCATACCTGGACCGCGCGTCACGACACCTCGTTCGACCTCAAGACCCTGCAGGAACTGTCCGCCAAGCTGCTGGAAATTCCGGAAGGCTTCGTGGTACAGCGCCAGGTTGCGAAGATCTACGAAGACCGTCAGAAGATGCAAGCCGGTGGCCTGCCGATCAACTGGGGTTACGCCGAAACCATGGCGTACGCGACCCTGGCGTTCGAAGGTCACCCGATCCGCATGACCGGCCAGGACATCGGCCGTGGTACGTTCTCGCACCGTCATGCCGTGCTGCACAACCAGAAAGATGCGGGCACCTACATCCCGTTGCAGAACCTGTACGAAGGCCAGCCACGTTTCGATCTGTACGATTCGTTCCTGTCCGAAGAAGCCGTACTGGCGTTCGAATACGGTTATTCCACCACCACGCCTAACGCGCTGGTGATCTGGGAAGCCCAGTTCGGCGACTTCGCCAACGGTGCCCAAGTGGTTATCGACCAGTTCATCACCAGCGGCGAGCACAAGTGGGGCCGTCTGTGCGGTCTGACCATGTTGCTGCCACACGGTTATGAAGGTCAGGGTCCTGAGCACTCCTCGGCCCGTCTGGAGCGTTACCTGCAACTGTGCGCCGAGCACAATATCCAGGTGTGCGTGCCGACGACCCCGGCCCAGATCTACCACTTGCTGCGTCGCCAGGTGATCCGCCCGCTGCGCAAGCCGCTGGTAGTGCTGACCCCGAAATCGCTGTTGCGTCACAAATTGGCCATCTCGACCCTGGAAGATCTGGCCGAAGGTTCGTTCCAGACCGTTATTCCAGAAATCGACACACTGGACGCAGCCAAGGTCACTCGCCTGATCCTGTGCAGCGGCAAGGTCTACTACGATCTGCTGGAAAAACGCCGTGCCGAAGGCCGCGACGACATCGCCATCGTGCGTATCGAGCAGCTTTATCCGTTCCCGGAAGATGACCTCATGGAGATCATCGCGCCTTACACCAACCTCACTAACGTAGTGTGGTGTCAGGAAGAACCGATGAACCAGGGCGCGTGGTACAGCAGCCAGCATCACCTGCGTCGCAGCATCGGCAACCACAACAAGGCCCTGGGCCTGGAGTACGCCGGTCGTGATGCTTCTGCTGCACCTGCTTGTGGTTATGCGTCGATGCACGCCGAGCAGCAGGAAAAACTGCTGCAAGATGCTTTCACTGTTTAACGCCTTCGCGCTGACTGAAACCGAATTTTAAGGACCCACAGATAATGGCTATCGAAATCAAAGCCCCGTCATTCCCGGAATCGGTTGCCGATGGCACCGTTGCCACCTGGCACAAGAAACCAGGTGAGGCCGTCAAGCGTGACGACCTGATCGTCGACATCGAGACCGACAAAGTCGTTCTGGAAGTGTTGGCTGAAGCTGACGGCGTGCTGGGCGCAATCGTCGCCGAAGAAGGCGCTACCGTCCTGTCGAACCAGGTATTGGGTTCGATTGAAGAGGGCAGCGCTGCAGCAGCGCCTGCCGCGGCTGCACCTGCCGCCGCTTCGGCTCCAGCCGCTGCTCCGGCTGCGGGCGGCGAAGACCCAATCGCCGCACCGGCTGCTCGTCAGTTGGCTGAAGAAAACGGCATCAACCTGGCTTCCATCAAAGGCACTGGCAAAGACGGCCGCGTGACCAAGGAAGACGTGGTTGCCGCTGTTGAAGCCAAGAAAAACGCTCCTGCTGCAGCCCCTGCCAAGGCTGCCGCTCCAGCGGCCGCTGCGCCAGTGTTCGCCGCCGGCGACCGTACCGAGAAGCGCGTGCCGATGACCCGTGTACGTGCCACCGTGGCCAAGCGCCTGGTAGAAGCACAGTCGAACATGGCGATGCTGACCACGTTCAACGAAGTCGACATGACCGAAGTCATGGCGCTGCGTTCGAAGTACAAGGATCTGTTCGAGAAGTCCCATAACGGCGTGCGCCTGGGCTTCATGTCCTTCTTCGTCAAAGCCGCTACCGAAGCGCTGAAACGCTTCCCGGCAGTCAACGCTTCCATCGACGGCGGCGACATCGTTTACCATGGCTACGCCGACATCGGTGTTGCCGTGTCCAGCGACCGTGGCCTGGTGGTTCCGGTTCTGCGTAACGCCGAGCTGATGAGCCTGGCTGAAATCGAAGGCGGCATTGCCGGTTTCGGTAAGAAAGCCCGTGACGGCAAGCTGACTATCGACGAGATGACCGGTGGTACCTTCACCATCACTAACGGTGGTACCTTCGGTTCGATGATGTCGACCCCGATCGTCAACCCACCACAGGCCGCGATCCTGGGCATGCACAACATCATCCAGCGTCCGATGGCCATCAATGGCCAAGTCGTGATCCGCCCAATGATGTACCTGGCACTGTCTTACGATCACCGCCTGATCGACGGTAAAGAAGCCGTGACTTTCCTGGTAACCATCAAGAACCTGCTGGAAGACCCGGCTCGTCTCCTTCTGGATATCTAAAAAGCAGCTGCAAGTATCAAGCTGCAAGCTCCAAGCTCAAAACGAGCGATCGGTGCTTCAACTTGTCGCTTGCAGCTTCTAGCTTGCAGCTAAAAAGGGAACCTTTTTATGACACAGAAATTTGACGTTGTAGTGATTGGTGCGGGCCCTGGCGGCTATGTTGCCGCGATCAAGGCCGCACAACTGGGCCTCTCGACTGCTTGCATCGAAAAATACACCGACAAGGAAGGCAAACTGGCACTGGGCGGTACTTGCCTGAACGTTGGTTGCATTCCTTCCAAGGCGCTGCTGGACAGCTCCTGGAAATTCCACGAAGCGCAGGACGGCTTTGCCATCCACGGCATCAACCACGCCGGCGTGACCATGGACGTGCCAGCAATGGTTGGCCGTAAAGCCAACATCGTTAAAGGCCTGACCTCCGGCGTTGCGACCTTGTTCAAGGCCAATGGCGTAACTTCCCTGCAAGGCCACGGCAAACTGCTGGCCGGCAAGAAAGTCGAAATCACCAAGCCAGACGGTTCGGTCGAAGTTATCGAAGCCGAGAACGTGATCCTGGCGCCAGGTTCGCGCCCAATCGACATTCCACCAGCTCCTGTTGACCAGAACGTGATCGTCGATTCGACCGGCGCCCTGGAATTCCAGGCAGTGCCTAAGCGTCTGGGCGTGATCGGCGCTGGCGTGATCGGCCTGGAACTGGGTTCGGTATGGTCCCGCCTGGGTTCGGAAGTCACCGTGCTCGAAGCCCTGGACACCTTCCTGCTGGCTGCCGACACTGCCGTTTCCAAAGAAGCCTATAAGACCCTGACCAAACAAGGTCTGGACATCAAGCTGGGCGCTCGCGTGACGGGTTCGAAGGTTAACGGCGAAGAAGTGGTCGTGACCTACACCGACAAGGATGGCGAACAGACCATCACCTTCGACAAGCTGATCGTAGCCGTTGGTCGCCGTCCAGTGACCACCGATCTGCTGGCAGCTGACAGCGGCGTGAACATCGACGAGCGTGGTTTCATCCACGTTGATGATCACTGCGCGACCACAGTGCCTGGCGTCTACGCCATCGGTGACGTGGTTCGCGGCATGATGCTGGCGCACAAGGCGTCCGAAGAAGGCATCATGGTTGTCGAGCGCATCAAGGGCCACAAAACCCAGATGAACTACGACCTGGTCCCATCGGTCATCTACACCCACCCGGAAATTGCATGGGTCGGCAAGAACGAACAGCAGTTGAAAGCTGAAGGCGTTGAAGTTAACGTCGGCACCTTCCCGTTTGCCGCTTCTGGCCGTGCCATGGCAGCCAACGACACTGGTGGTTTTGTCAAAGTCATCGCTGATGCCAAGACTGACCGCGTATTGGGCGTCCACGTGATTGGCCCGAGCGCTGCAGAACTGGTTCAGCAAGGCGCAATCGGTATGGAATTCGGCACCAGTGCCGAGGACCTGGGCATGATGGTCTTCTCCCATCCGACCCTGTCCGAAGCGTTGCACGAAGCAGCGTTGGCAGTGAATGGCGGCGCCATCCACATCGCCAACCGCAAGAAGCGCTAAGCGAGATAATAAGAAACCACGGCGGAGTTGCCCGTCGTGAGCCTTGCGCGCAAGACTCACCGCGGAATATCCGCTGGACGCAGCCTTGCGCAGCTTTATGGGCCATAAGCCCTGCAAGTTGCGCAAGCAGCAGTCACAGGTGGCGCGGCACTCATAATGAGCGCAGCGCCGAATGCGCAGTACCTAACGAAGACGGTAAAAAGCATGAATCTTCACGAGTATCAGGGTAAGCAGCTGTTCGCTGAATACGGCCTGCCAGTTTCCAAGGGCTACGCAGTAGACACCCCGGAAGCAGCAGCAGAAGCTTGCGACAAAATCGGTGGCACCGAGTGGGTTGTCAAAGCCCAGGTCCACGCGGGTGGTCGCGGTAAAGCGGGCGGCGTTAAGCTGGTTCGCAGCAAAGAAGACGCCAAGGCCTTCGCACAGCAGTGGCTGGGCAAGCGTCTGGTGACTTACCAGACTGATGCCAATGGCCAGCCAGTCACCAAGATCCTGGTTGAATCGTGCACTGATATCGCTAAAGAGCTGTACCTGGGCGCTGTCGTTGACCGTTCGAGCCGTCGCATCGTGTTCATGGCTTCCACCGAAGGTGGCGTGGACATCGAGAAAATCGCTCACGAAACCCCAGAAAAAATTCTGAAAGCCACCATCGATCCACTGGTTGGCGCTCAGCCATTCCAGGGTCGCGAGCTGGCTTTCCAGCTGGGCCTGGAAGGCAAGCAAGTTGCCCAGTTCGCCAAGATCTTCGTAGGTCTGGCCAAACTGTTCCAGGATCACGATCTGGCCCTGCTGGAAGTGAACCCGCTGGTGATCAAGGCTGACGGCGATCTGCACTGCCTCGACGCCAAGATCAACATCGACGCCAACGCCATGTACCGTCAGCCTAAGCTGAAGACTTTCCACGATCCGTCGCAGGACGATCCGCGCGAAGCGCATGCTGCCAAGTTCGAACTGAACTACGTAGCACTGGAAGGTAACATCGGTTGCATGGTCAACGGTGCTGGCCTGGCCATGGGTACCATGGACATCGTCAACCTGCATGGCGGCAAGCCAGCCAACTTCCTCGACGTGGGCGGCGGTGCTACCAAAGAACGCGTTACCGAAGCGTTCAAGATCATCCTGTCCGACTCCAACGTCGCTGCAGTACTGGTCAACATCTTCGGCGGCATCGTTCGTTGCGACATGATTGCCGAAGGCATCATCGGTGCAGTGAAAGAAGTCGGCGTTAAAATCCCGGTTGTTGTTCGTCTTGAAGGTAACAACGCTGAACTGGGCGCTAAAGTACTGGCAGAAAGCGGTTTGAACATCATCGCGGCTACCAGCCTGACCGACGCTGCTCAACAAGTTGTCAAAGCTGCGGAGGGCAAATAATGAGCGTCCTGATCAATAAAGACACCAAAGTTATCTGCCAGGGTATTACCGGTTCGCAAGGTAGTTTCCACACCCAGCAAGCCATCGAATACGGCACCAAGATGGTTGGTGGTGTAACACCAGGCAAAGGCGGCACCGAGCACCTGGGCCTGCCAGTGTTCAACACCGTGAAAGATGCTGTTGCTCAAACTGGCGCTACCGCCAGCGTGATCTACGTTCCAGCTCCTTTCTGCAAGGACTCGATCCTGGAAGCAGCATTCGGCGGCATCAAGCTGATCGTTTGCATCACCGAAGGCATTCCTACCCTGGACATGCTGGACGCTAAAGTTAAGTGCGACGAGCTGGGTGTTACCCTGATCGGCCCTAACTGCCCAGGCGTGATCACTCCAGGCGAATGCAAGATCGGCATCATGCCGGGTCACATTCACTTGCCAGGCAAAGTCGGTATCGTTTCCCGTTCCGGCACCCTGACCTACGAAGCTGTGAAGCAGACCACTGACGCCGGTTTCGGTCAGTCGACTTGCGTCGGCATCGGCGGTGACCCGATCCCGGGCTCCAACTTCATCGACATCCTGAAGCTGTTCCAGGAAGACCCGAAGACCGAAGCGATCGTTATGATCGGTGAGATCGGCGGTTCGGCTGAAGAAGAAGCGGCTGCCTACATCAAGGCACACGTGACCAAGCCGGTTGTTTCCTACATCGCTGGTGTGACTGCCCCTGCGGGCAAGCGCATGGGCCATGCTGGCGCAATCATCTCCGGCGGCAAAGGCACTGCAGACGAGAAATTCGCTGCGCTGCAAGACGCCGGTGTAAAAACCGTGCGTTCGCTGGCAGACATCGGCAAGGCCCTGGCCGAACTGACCGGTTGGGCTGTCAAGTAAGCCTCGCGCTTAACTGACGCTTCACCACACAAAGGCCACCTTCGGGTGGCCTTTGTGCGTTTAAGGGCAGCTGTAAGCGGCAAGCTTTAGCTGCAAGACAACACAGTGCGGCCAGTCGTGCCGCTTAAAGCTTGCCGCTGCTCTTACAAAAACGCGACATAGAGATGTCGCTTATCGGACAGTGCGCCCCGCAACAGTGCGTTTGTCAGCTCAATTCTGTACCCTAACCGTCTCTTTATGCGCCCGCATCCCAAAAGGCCGCTGCGCGCCAGACCGGTCGGTCCCCACAAGGGCCGGCAGTATTTCCCTCATCCATAGGGAATCCCTCTCTAAATTCCGATTCAGTAGTGTGGTATTTCCTTAAATGAAAGTGTTGAAAAGCCAGGACATCCTGGCGTTGGGCTTTATGACCTTTGCCCTGTTCGTGGGCGCCGGCAACATTATCTTTCCGCCTATCGTGGGTTTGCAGTCCGGGCCTCATGTCTGGATGGCAGCGCTGGGCTTCCTGATCACCGCCGTGGGCTTGCCGGTGGTCACAGTGATCGCGCTGGCCAAGGTCGGTGGCGGTATGGACGCGTTGAGCAGCCCCATCGGCAAGATCGCCGGTGGCTTGCTGGCGGCGGCGGCGTATCTGGCGGTAGGGCCGCTGTTCGCTACCCCGCGTACCGCGACCGTGTCCTTCGAAGTGGGCCTGGCCCCGCTGACCGGCGAAAGCCCGCTGGCGCTGTTCCTCTACAGCTCGGTGTATTTCCTGGTGGTGTTTTTTGTGTCGCTGTACCCGGGGCGCCTGCTGGATACAGTGGGTCGCTTTCTGGCACCGCTGAAGATCATCGCCCTGGCCATCCTCGGCATTGCAGCGTTCGCTCTGCCGGCCGGTGAAGTGGGTGTCGCGACGCCTGAATACGTCGCCGCGCCGTTCTCCCAGGGGTTTATCAATGGCTACCTGACCATGGACACCCTCGGCGCGTTGGTCTTCGGTATCGTGATCGTCAACGCGATCCGTTCCCGCGGCGTCGAATCTCCTAAGCTGATCACGCGCTACGCCATCATCGCCGGTCTGATTGCCGGTGTGGGCCTGGCCCTGGTGTATATCAGTCTGTTCCGGCTGGGGGCGGGCAGCCATGCCGTCGCCGCCGGTGCGAGCAACGGCGCTGCGGTGCTGCACGCGTACGTGCAATACACCTTCGGTTCCCTGGGCAGCGGTTTCCTGGCGGTGCTGATTTCCCTGGCGTGCCTGGTGACCGCCGTGGGCCTGACGTGTGCCTGCGCGGAGTACTTCAGCCGCATCCTGCCGTTGTCCTACAAGAGCCTGGTGGTGATTCTGGCGCTGTTCTCGCTGTTCGTGTCCAACCTGGGCCTGACCAAGCTGATCGCGTTCTCGATCCCGGTGCTGACTGCGATCTACCCGCCGTGCATCGTGCTGGTGGCCCTGAGCTTCTGCAAAGACTTCTGGCAGGAGCAGGGTCGTATCGTTGGTCCGGTGATGCTGGTGTCGTTCATCTTCGGCTGCATCGATGCGCTCAAGGGCGCGGGCCTGGCTGACTGGCTGCCATCGCAGTTGGCGCACCTGCCGTTGAGCGAACAAGGTCTGGCGTGGCTGGTGCCTTCGGTGATGGTCCTGGTGGTGGCCTTGGTGATTGACCGTATGCTCGGCAAGCGTAGCGAAGCAATCGCTTAACACGTGCTCAAGGTTGCACAGAAATGCCTCGTATCAATCGATACGGGGCATTTTTTATGCTTAATAGATGACACGCTTCTAAAGTTGAAACTCGGTAGGTGTGGAGCGGGCAGGCTCGCAAATGCGCTGTATCAGTGCCAGATTGGTAAACTGACTCCCAGCCTTTGTGGGCACGCCAGCACATGTTGACCGCGTAGGCCACACACCATCTTTTGTCATAGGACCCGCATGTCGTTCGTCGAAACCAATCAGATCCACCTGCTTGCCGCCCTCTGGTTCGTCCTGTGTTGGGGCGGTTACACCCGTTATGCCACCTGGAAAGCCCGCGATACGGCCTGTCTGGCCAGTGTGCTGCATCTTTACCGCGAAGACTGGATGCGCCGCATGCTGCTGCGGGACAACCGTATCGCCGACGCCAGCGTGATTGGTAACCTGGAGCGCAATGCCTCGTTCTTCGCCTCCAGTACCCTGATCATCCTCGCCGGTATTCTCACCGTACTCGGCGCGTCCGAGCGGGCCGTGTCGTTGTTGGCGGATATCCCCATGGTGCAACAGGCCTCCCAGGGCATGTCGGAAATCAAGCTGCTATGCCTGGCGCTGGTGTTCGTCTACGCCTTCTTCACCTTCAGTTGGTGCATGCGTCAGTACAACTTTGCAGCGGTGCTGGTGGGATCGGCGCCGATGATCGGGGAGCGGCATGTGTCGGAACAGGAGCGCAAGGCGTTTGCGTTGCGCGCGGCACGGGTGATTTCCATGGCGGCCAACCAGTTCAACTTCGGTCTGCGCGCCTATTACTTCGGCATGACCATGTTGGCGTGGTTTGTGAGTCCCTGGTTGTTCATGTTGATGAGCGCGGGGGTGGTGTTGGTGCTGTATCGTCGCGAGTTTCATTCCGACGTACTGCAAGTGATGGTGTATACGCAGACGGATACGCCGCTGCCCGATACCGCCAAAGAAGCCGCTTAGTGCGCCTTGGTGGATTAGTGCGCTGAATAAAAACAGCAGACAAAGTAAAGCCCGCTATGTAAGCGGGCTTTCTTTTTGCAGCCAGGCTATTTCAAACCCCGGTATCAAGAACCGGTGGCAGGAGTCGCTGGGGCTGCTTCTTTTGCGGCGGCTTCGTTCGATTCAGCCTGAGCTTTGGCAGCATCGGCGTTTTCTTTCGCAGCGTCGTTCACTTTATCCTGAGCCTTCGCCATATCTTTCTGAGCTTGCTCGGAATGTGCAGCAGCGTCTTGGGCTTTGTCTTCGGATTTTTTGTCGCAGGCAGCCAGACCGAGGGCAGCGGCCAGCATCATGGAAATAGCTAAAGTCTTGCGCATGGGTGTTTCTCCTTATTGAAGATATCTACTGGCCTTTCGAGCGTGGGGTCCAAGCTTTAGTTCCTTTTATTACGCAGATATATAAACAGCGCGCTTCAAGGAACTTTCACTCGCACGGTCTACTCCGCGAGTCATCACTTAAAAGAGTCTGGATACAATGACCGAAAATCCACTGTTAGAGCGTGCCACTCGCTTTGTATCGGCACTGCGCCATTGCCAGGTGCTGGGTATCAGTGTTCATGAGGCGAGCGAGGAGGGCATGACCCTGGTGTTGCCCTACAGCCCGGCCATCGTCGGTGATCCCCAGTCCGGCGTGATCCACGGCGGGGCGCTGACCTCGCTGATGGACACTGCCTGCGGCATGGCCACCTTGTGTGTGCTGCCGGAGTTCGAGGTCTGCCCGACGCTCGATCTGCGCGTCGACTACATGCATGCCGCCGAACCCCACAAACCGGTCTACGGCTTCGCCCAGTGCTATCGAGTGACGCCCGACGTGATCTTCACCCGTGGTGTCGCCTACCAGGATGACCCGCAACAGCCTATTGCCCATGTAGTCGGCACGTTTATGCGCATGGGCAAGCGCCTCAAGGGCACCCAAGGCCTGGGCAGCGTCATCAAGGGAGAGCAGGCATGACGCATCGATTCAAGAGCCGTCTCGAACAGGCCCATGAACGCGGCGACTACGGGGCGCTGCTGGAGCTGATCCCCTACGCCAAGCTGATCGGCATCGAGTGCACCCGCGTGGGCGATGAGTTGCTGTTTCGTCTGCCTGCCAACAAGGACAACATTGGTAACCCCATATTGCCGGCGCTGCATGGCGGGGTGATTGCCGGCTTTATGGAGCTGTCGGCGGCGTTGCATCTGCTGGTATTCACCGGCACGCCGGGCCTGCCGAAAATCATAGACTTCTCCCTGGATTACCTGCGTGCCGGCCAGTTTCGCGACACCTACGCCACCTGCCAGGTATGGCGCCAGGGTCGACGGGTGGCGAATGTGGCGATCACTGCCTGGCAAAGCACCCCGGCGGAACCGATTGCCACCGCCCGTGCGCATTTCAAAATCGAGGAAGCGGTGTGCCCTTGAAATCCTGGTCTTAGCCCCCAACTTTGATGACAACCCGCCGCCAACCCTTTCGGGGGCGGCCACTGCCATCCAATTGGAGTTTGATGACCATGAGTGTGGAAACTCAAAAGGAAACCCTGGGCTTCCAGACCGAGGTGAAGCAACTGCTGCACCTCATGATCCATTCGCTGTATTCCAACAAGGAAATTTTCCTTCGCGAATTGATCTCGAACGCCTCTGACGCTGTCGACAAATTACGTTTCGAAGCCCTGTCCAAGCCTGAATGGCTGGAAGGCGGCGCTGAACTGAAGATCCGCGTGAGCTTCGACAAGGACGCCAAGACCGTCACCCTCGAAGACAACGGCATTGGCATGAGCCGCGAAGACGCGATTACCCACTTGGGCACCATCGCCAAATCCGGCACCGCCGACTTCATGAAGAACCTGTCGGGCGACCAGAAGAAAGACTCGCACCTGATCGGCCAATTCGGCGTGGGTTTCTACTCGGCCTTTATCGTGGCCGACAAGGTTGAAGTCTTTAGCCGTCGCGCCGGCCTCGACGCCAGCGAAGGCGTGCACTGGGCGTCCAAAGGTGAGGGCGAGTTTGAAATCGCCACCCTCGACAAGGCTGACCGTGGTACCCGCATCGTGCTGCACCTTAAAGACGGCGAAGACGAATTCGCCGATGGCTGGCGCCTGCGCAACATCATCAAGAAGTACTCCGACCATATTGCACTGCCGATCGAGCTGCCTAAAGAACAGGCCGCGGCCGAAGGTGAAGAAGCACCTGCCCAGGCGTGGGAAGTGGTCAATCGCGCCAGCGCTCTGTGGACCCGTCCGCGTACCGAGATCAAGGACGAGGAATACCAGGAGTTCTACAAGCATATCGGTCACGACTACGAAAACCCGCTGAGCTGGAGCCACAACAAGGTCGAAGGCAAGCTGGAATACAGCTCGCTGCTCTACGTGCCGGCCCGTGCTCCGTTCGACCTGTACCAGCGCGAAGCGCCTAAAGGCCTGAAGCTCTACGTACAGCGCGTGTTCGTGATGGACCAGGCAGAATCCTTCCTGCCGTTGTACCTGCGTTTCATCAAGGGCGTGGTCGACTCCAATGACCTGTCGCTGAACGTGTCGCGGGAAATCCTGCAGAAAGATCCGATCATCGATTCCATGAAGTCGGCGCTGACCAAGCGCGTACTCGACATGCTGGAAAAACTGGCGAAGAACGAGCCTGAGCAATACAAAGGCTTCTGGAAAAACTTTGGCCAGGTCATGAAAGAAGGCCCGGCGGAAGATTTCGCCAACAAGGAAAAAATCGCCGGTCTGCTGCGTTTTGCGTCCACTCAGGGCGAAGAAGGCGAGCAGGTGGTGTCCCTGGCCGAGTACCTGGCCCGCGCCAAGGAAGGTCAGGACAAGATCTACTACCTGACCGGTGAAACCTACGCCCAGGTCAAGAACAGCCCACACCTGGAAGTCTTCCGCAAGAAAGGCATCGAAGTGCTGCTGCTGACTGACCGTATCGATGAGTGGCTGATGAGCTACCTCAGCGAGTTCGACGGCAAGACCTTCGTCGACGTGGCCCGTGGTGACCTGGACCTGGGTAACCTGGACTCCGAAGAAGAGAAGAAAGAAGCCGAAGAGGTCGCCAAGGCCAAAGAGGGCCTGGTTGAGCGGATCAAGACTGCCTTGGGCGATGCTGTCAGCGAAGTGCGGGTTTCCCACCGTCTGACCGACTCGCCGGCGATCCTGCCCATCGGTGAACAGGACCTGGGCATGCAGATGCGTCAGATCCTTGAAGCCAGCGGCCAGAAGGTGCCGGATTCCAAGCCGATCTTCGAATTCAACCCGGCTCACCCACTGATCGAAAAACTCGACGGTGAGCAGAGCGAAGAGCGTTTTGGCGACTTGTCGCACATCCTTTTCGACCAGGCGGCCCTGGCCGCCGGTGACAGCCTCAAGGACCCGGCCGCCTATGTGCGCCGACTGAACAAGCTGTTGGTTGAACTGTCGGTTTAACACCGTTGTAGAAAAACCCGCCTCGGCGGGTTTTTTCGTTTTACTGCACCTCAACTGGAGAAAATGATGAGCCAAGTCACTGTGCGTTCCGTGGTCTATCAGATTGATGGCCAGTCCTATGAGAGCCGCCTGGCGTTCGACGCGAGCCACAAGGGGCCTTTGCCGGGCTTGCTGATGGCGCCGAACTGGATGGGCGTGAGTGCGGGTGCCGAAGAGATCGCCAAGACCGTTGCCGGCAAAGGCTACGTGGTGCTGATCGCCGACCTGTACGGCCAAACCGTGCGCCCCGCCAATGGCGATGAAGCCGGTGCGGCGATGATGCCGTTGAAGAATGACCGCCCCATGCTGAACAAGCGTATGCAGGCTGCTTTTGAGCAGTTGCAAGGTCAGACCGAAGCGGCTGTCGACACCTCCAGGCTGGCCACCTTCGGCTTCTGCTTCGGCGGTTGCTGCGCCCTGGAACTGGCCCGTACCGGCGCGCCGTTGAAAGCCGCCGTGTCGTTCCACGGCACCCTCGACACGCCGAACCCTGCGGATGCCAAGCGCATCAAGGGCTCGGTGCTGGTGCTGCATGGCGCGTCCGACCCGCTGGTGCCCAAGGAGCAACTGCCGGCGTTTGAAGATGAAATGAACGCGGCGGGTGTGGATTGGCAGTTGCTCAGCTACGGCGGCGCGGTGCATTCCTTCACCGATCCCGACGCCAATGTGCCGGGCAAAATGATGTACAACGCGAAGGTCGCTGCACGGGCCTTCCAGTCGATGCATAACCTGCTGGATGAAGTGTTCAAGGGCTGATTTTTTCAGCGCCTGTCTCGAGGTTATCGCGGGCAAGCAGGCTTGCCTGCGATAGCTATCTCACAGGCAGCTCAATTCTCTCGGTTTCACCCGGCACCTTCGGCCATTCCCCCGCGGCCCAACGCCGCCGAGCCTCGTCGATTTTCAACGGAGCACTCGCCACAAAATTCCAATTGATCCGCCTCGGTCCATCCAGCGGCGCGCCGCCAAACACCACCAGATGGCAGTCGGAGTCGGCAAACAACGTCATCTCCTGACCGCTCGGCAGTACCACCAGGCTATGCACCTCCAGCGGTTCGCCGTCGAGCTGTGCGTTGCCGTCCAGCACATACACCGCCCGTTCCTCATGCTCATCCGGGATCAGCAGCGTAGTGGCTGTCTGCATCTGCACGTCGGCATATAAGGTGGGCGACAGCACCGGCACGGGTGACTTGAGACAAAAGCCACTGCCCGCAATCATACAAATCCGCACACCCAGGTTGTCGCTGGTCGGCAGGCTTGCCGCGGGGTGGTGGCTGTAATGCCCCGGGCCCGTCTCGTGATCCCTGGGCGACGCCAGCCAGACTTGCAGACCGTGCAGGTTGAAACCGCGTGCCTTGAGCGCCTCGGGTGTGCGTTCGACATGTGCAATGGCGGCGCCAGCGGTCATCCAGCTCACATCGCCGGCCTCTACCACCTGATCGGAGCCCAGGCTGTCCTTGTGCTGCAAGGCGCCCTCGAACAGATACGTCAGGGTCGAGAGACCGATGTGCGGATGTTGGCGGATATTCATGCCGCTGCCCGGCGCGTAGCGGGTGCTCAACATATGGTCGAAAAACACGAAGGGCCCGACGGCGCGGCATTCTCGCGACGGCAAAGGGCGCAGGATCGGTTGGCCTTCAACGTCTTCCTGGCGAGGGCGGATCACGGTGGGTGTGGTCATGGTGCGTCCAGTCTGAGCGGGTTGGATGCTGCTGAGCATAACCCGCTTGACGAGAGCTTGCCGCTATTGGCTGAAAGGGCCTTCCGACAGTTTGGTGTCAATGCTGATCTCGGCGGTGGTCATCAATTTGTGCACCGGGCACTTGTCCGCAACGCGATGCAGTTCATTGCGTTGCTCGTCGGTGAGCACGCCCTTGAGGGTCAGTTTGACGTTGAGTTTGTATTTGCCTTTTAGCTCTTCGGCCGCGTCGTGGGTGACTTCCACGGTGACGCCGGTAAGCGGGATATTCTTCTTTTGTGCGTAGAGCTTGACGGTCAAGGCCTTGCAGGACGCCAGCGCGGCATCGAAGTAATCGTGGGGCGAGGGCGCCGAATCGTCGCCGCCCAGGCTTTTGGGTAAGTCGGTAAACAGTTCGTGATTATCAATGTTGAGGCTGTGGCGGAAGTTTTCAGCATTCAGCGTATTCACGGTAACAGGCATGGCAAACCTCACGGGATGGCAGGATGAAGGTCATGAAGTTATAGAGCATGCTGGCACTTAGGTGTTCCGCGTTTTTTGCTGGATGAACCCCGGCAGGGCGCACAAGGTCTACCTGTCTCAGCCCTTATCGAGGTTTTACCGTGCCCTGGACTCGCCTCACGCTTGCCCTGTTGCTCGCCTCCAGCAGCCTGGCCGCACAGGCCCGCGACTATGCCTACAGCGATGCTCACCTGCATTACGTGGATTTCTTCCAGGAAACCGCCGGCATGGACAAGTTGCTCAAGGCGATGGCCGACAACCACATTGAGCACGTGATGATCTCCGGCATTCCTGTCGCGAAGAAATGGCACGAAGACGAACCCAAGCGCCCGCGTTATTACGCCGGTGACGACGCCGACGCCTATTGGTACAGCGCCACCGACGTGATCGTCGCCGCTGCCGTGAATAAGCTCACCCCTGAGCAGCGTCGGCACTTTCATCCGTTCCTGTCCGGCTTTAACCCCAACGATAAGAACTCTGCTGCGCATATCCAGCGCATGCTCGACCTCAATCCTGGCTTGTGGCAGGGCATTGGTGAAGTCTTTACCCGTCACGATGACCTCACCGCTCTGACCTCCGGCGACACCCCGCGCGCCAACAACGAAGCCATGACGCGCATTTATCATCTGGCCGCCGAAAACGACCTGCCGGTGATGGTGCATTCCAACATCACCTCCAAGCGCGAGCGCAACCCGCTGTACCTGGCCGAAATCGAGGAGCCGCTGCGCAATCACCCGCATACCCGTTTTATCTGGGCCCATGCCGGCACCAGCAAGGAAATCCACCGGCATCAGGTGCAGATGGACTTTTTGTTGCCCACCCTCGACCGACTGTTGCAGGCTTATCCCAATCTGTACATCGACCTGTCGTGGAGCATGCTCACGCCGTATTTGCTGGATGAAGCCGGCAAGCCCCGGCCTGAGTGGGTAAAGCTGGTAGAGCGCTTCCCAGAGCGCTTTATGCTGGGATCGGATGTGGTAGGGCGGTTCAATAAACTGGGTAAGGAGATGCGCCGCTTTGAGCCTTTCCTCGACGCACTGCCGCAAGACGTTGCGCAGAAAGTGGCACGGGATAATTTCCTGGCGATCCTGCCTAAGGTCACTCCCGATGGGGCGGCGCGTTGATCCTGCGTAAACTCGCTGAAGTGCCGAGGGCTGTCGAGGGGGCCGGACGCGGCGTTCGGTGTGAGGCTATCCTGGCCTTGCTTTCAGCCACCCAATAAAAAGCCCCGAACCAGTCGGGGCCTTCTATAAGATCAAGCTACAGGTCTTACTTGCCCTGCCAGCGTTTCAGCACGAGGGTGGCGTTAGTGCCACCGAAGCCGAAGCTGTTGCTCATCACGGTGTCGATTTTGGCGTTTTCTACAGTCTTGGTCAGGATCGGCATATCGGCGACGACCGGGTCGATCTCGTCGATGTTGGCCGAGCCAGCCATGAAGTTGCCTTCCATCATCAGCAGGCAGTAGATCGCTTCGTGAACGCCGGCGGCGCCCAGGGAGTGACCGGACAGGCTTTTGGTGGAACTGATGGCTGGAGCCTTGTCGCCGAATACCGCACGCACGCCTTCCATTTCCTTGGCATCGCCGACCGGGGTCGAAGTGCCGTGGGTGTTCAGGTAGTCGATTGGGGTATCCACAGTGGACATCGCCATCTGCATGCAGCGGATGGCGCCTTCACCGCTTGGCGCAACCATGTCGTAGCCATCGGAAGTGGCGCCGTAGCCGACGATTTCCGCGTAGATCTTGGCGCCACGGGCCAGAGCGTGTTCCAGCTCCTCGACCACCACCATGCCGCCACCGCCGGCGATGACGAAACCGTCACGCTTGGCGTCGTAGGCGCGGGAGGCTTTTTCCGGGGTCTCGTTGTATTCGGTGGACAGTGCGCCCATGGCGTCGAACAGGAACGACTGGCTCCAATGCTCTTCTTCACCGCCGCCGGCGAATACGATGTCCTGCTTGCCCAACTGGATCTGCTCTACCGCGGTACCGATGCAGTGAGCACTGGTGGCGCAGGCGGAGGAGATCGAGTAGTTGACGCCCTTGATCTTGAACGGCGTGGCCAGGCAGGCCGAAACGGTGCTGCCCATGGTCCGCGTGACACGGTACGGGCCGACGCGTTTCACGCCTTTTTCGCGCAGGATGTCCAGCGCTTCCATCTGGTTCAGGGTCGATGCGCCGCCCGAGCCGGCAATCAGGCCGGTGCGTACGTTCGATACCTGGTCTTCGCTCAGGCCGGAATCGGCGATCGCGTCTTTCATCGCCAGGTAGGCATAGGCGGCGGCGTGGCCGACGAAGCGATAGATCTTGCGATCGATCAGCTCTTCGAGGGGCAGGTCGATGGAGCCGGAAACCTGGCTACGCAGACCCATTTCGGCATATTCCGGGTTGAAGCGGATGCCAGGGCGACTTGCACGCAGGTTAGCGGTGACGGTCTCTTTGTCATTGCCCAGGCAAGAAACGATGCCCAGACCAGTGATAACGACGCGGCGCATGCGGATAACCCTTAAAAGTTGTCAGTGGAAGTGAATACGCCGACCCGAAGGCCTTCGGCAGTATAGATCTCGCGACCGTCGACGCTCACCGAACCATCGGCGATGGCCAGGTTCAGCTTGCCCTTGAGGACGCGCTTGATTTGAATGTTGTAGGTGACTTTCTTGGCGGTCGGCAGGACCTGGCCAAAGAACTTCACTTCGCCCGAACCCAGGGCGCGACCGCGGCCCGGCAGGCCTTGCCAGCCGAGGAAGAAACCCACCAGCTGCCACATGGCGTCAAGGCCCAGGCAACCTGGCATCACGGGATCGCCTTCGAAATGGCAGGCGAAGAACCACAGGTCCGGGGTGATATCCAGCTCGGCGACCAATTCACCTTTGCCGTACTTGCCACCCTCTTCGCTGATATGGGTGATGCGGTCCACCATCAGCATATTCGGGGCGGGCAGTTGCGCGTTACCTGGGCCGAACAGCTCACCGCGACTGCAGCGCAGCAGGTCTTCCCGAGTAAAGGCGTTTTGTTTGGTCATGCGAGCTCCTCAATAATCCCATGCGGCAGGGTAGGGTAGATCTTCCCGAACCGAATGAAGCGTTCATGCCTCATGTCGGCAGCCTACACATAGACTATTGCGTTGTAGTGAAAGTCACAGCTTCAAGGCACTGAATGTACACTTGTTCACTGAAATGTTAAACCGGGCCTCTTTGCAGGCCCGTTCGGGTGCCTAAGACTGCCGCACTTTCGCCTTTCACGCCAGTCGCAGTTGGCTGATGGCGCGGCGCTACTGCACCCAACGCTGCAGTATTTGCTGCAAATCCGTACGTTTGAACGGCTTGGCCAGGTAATCGTTCATTCCTGCTGCCAGGCAGGCTTCGCGGTCGCCCTGCAACGCATTGGCGGTCAGCGCGATGATCGGCAGATCGGCGCAGCCCGGTAGTTGGCGAATCTGCCGAGTTGCCTCGTAACCGTCAACCAGCGGCAGCCGGCAGTCCATCAGGATCGCCGTGAAAATCAGGCTCTCGGCGCTGCGGATTGCCTCGGCACCGTCGACGGCCAGGCTCACTTCGAAACCCAGGCTGCGCAGCATGGCTTCCACCACTGTGCGGTTGACCGGGTTGTCCTCCACCAGCAGTACGTGGCGGCCATTGCCGGCTCCGGCTTTGCCGTCCGTGTTGGAGGCGAGCGCGGGCAGGCTGTGCTGGTCAATGGCCAGGGGAATTTCCAGGGTGAACACTGAACCGCGACTTTCTTCACTCTGGGCGCGCAGGGTGCCGCCCATGCGTTCGGCCAGCGTGCGGGCGATGGGCAGGCCCAGGCCGGTCCCGCCGTAACGTCTTGAAATGGAACTGTCGGCCTGCTGAAACGCGTCGAACATCAATTCCAGGCGCTCGGCGGAAATACCGATGCCGCTGTCGCGCACCGCGCAGGTGAACCACACCAGCTCATGGTCAAGGGGCTGCCATTGGGGCTCGACACTGACCGTGCCGTGTTCGGTGAACTTCAGGGCATTGCCGATCAGGTTCACCAGGATCTGGCGGATACGTGTGGGGTCGCCCTGCACCCGCAAGGCGTCCATGCCTGGCGCAATCGTCAGATCGAGTGCCAGCCCACGCTGCTGGGCGCTGTGCTGAAAGGCTTGGGCACAGCTGTTGATCAGGTCGGCCAGATTGAACGAAATATGTTCCAGCTCCAGCGCGGCGCGTTCGATGCGTGAGAAGTCGAGGATATCGTTGATCACCTTGAGCAAATGCTCGGTGGACTCAGAAGCCAGCGCCGCGTATTCGGTCTGCTCCTCCGTCATCTCGGTGGTTTCCAGCAATTGCAGCATGCCCAGCACGCCATTCATCGGCGTACGCAGTTCGTGGCTCATCATGGCCAGGAAGTCCGACTTGGCGTTGTTGGCGCGCTCGGCCTCTTCGCGGGTCTGGATCAACTGCGCCATGGCTTGCTGTTGCTCACGGCTGGCCTGGT
Organism: Pseudomonas sp. FP2309; assembly: GCF_030687575.1. Taxonomy (NCBI): domain Bacteria; kingdom Pseudomonadati; phylum Pseudomonadota; class Gammaproteobacteria; order Pseudomonadales; family Pseudomonadaceae; genus Pseudomonas; species Pseudomonas sp. FP2309. The sequence continues at coordinate 1,950,908 of NZ_CP117439.1, forward strand.
TGAGGCCTTCGGCGAGGTTATTGATATGCCGGGAGAGGTCGCCCAGCTCGGAGTCATCCACAATCGGCAGTGGCGTCTTGTAGTCGCCTTGCTGGATCGCCTTGACCGCATGGCCCATGGCACTGATCGGTTGCGACAGGCTCGCGGCCAGGCGCCGGGCGAGCAGGTAGGTAAACAGCAAGGCGAACAGCGCGAGGATCGCGGCTTTAAACAGGATCTCCTGTTGGCGCTGGCTGAAGGCGTCGTTGGACATGCCGACGATCACCCTGCCCAGGTAATCGGCGCGGGGTGCCTTGGGTTCGTTGAGGTTGTCCTGGAAAAAGTCATTGCCCAGCTGGATATGCTGCAAGCGAATCGGGGCCTGGAATACTTTTACCGACAGCGATCTATCGTGTTTTTCCGATGGCTGTTCGACGTAGACCAGGATGTTTTCGGTGGCGTCCTGAATCTCCAGGAAACGCACATGGGGCGTGGCCAGGGTGGCGCGCAGCAGGCTCTCGAGGACGTCGTTGTTGCCGGAAATCACCCCATACTCGGTGGCGGGGGCCAACTGGTTGGCGATCAACTGACCGGTATGGTCCAGTTCCTGGCGCAGGTCCTGGATACGCACGAACGTAAAGAAGCTGATCAACAGCAACGTCAGCAACAGTGCCGGGCCCAAGGTAATGAGCTGCGTGCGGGTGTTGATATCCCAGCGACGGCGCAAGGTCATGGGCGTTTTTCTCCTTCGGCCAATCGGGCGGCGACGCTGGCTTCGTCGACCTCTTCAATGCCCAGTGAGCGCGCGACTTGCGGGTTGCCCACGACTTTGAAGTGCTCGGGGTACAGCGCCCGTGGCCAAGTGGCCGGCGGGTGGTCCAGCAGACGGTCGAGTACCGCCAGCCAGTCAGACTGGTCGCTGTAGGTGCTGGCCAGGCTGCCGGCCTTCACAAAACCGGCGTTGGGCCCCACCAGCGGCAATTGCTGGGCGTAGCTGCTGAGCAGCAGGTTTTTCGCGGTTTTCGGGTTGTACAGTTGCGGGTCGTCCAGGCCGAGCAAAACGTCGCTGTTCCTGAACAGGGTTTGCAGCGCACGACTGTCATTGGTGTTGTCCCAGCGCTGGGGCACGATTTCCAGTTGCAACGCGGCTGCATGCTGGCGCAGCTCGGGCAGCAGGAATTCACTTTCTGCGCCATAGAGCACACCGACGCGCCGCGCCTGAGGCAGGATGCGGTTGATCAGTTGCAGTTGGCGCGCCAGGGGAGGGTCGCTCCATAACAGGCTGATGCGCGCATGCTGCAAAGCCCCTGGGCGCTGGTGGGCCTGCAGCCGGCTGATCCGCAGCACCAGGGTCGGTGGGCCCAGGGGATCTCGCAGTCGCCAGTCGAGTCCCGGCAGGTCCAGCAAGATCAGGCGCGTTTGGGCCGGCAATCCGTTGGGGGAGGGCAAGTCGCTGAGGGGCTTGAACGCGATGCGGTCTTCGGGGCGTTGTTCGGCCAGGGCGCGGGTAAAGGCCTGCACCCCGGCACCGTCTTCGGCGGCGGTGAGCAGGATGTCGGCACTCCATGCCGGTGTCGCCAGCAGCAGGCACGCGAGCACCACGGCGCGTCGCCAGAGCGTATGGATAAGGACGAAGGTCATCCGTGACGGGGTGTCCATGTCAGAACTCTAACTCCGCGCTGAAGTAGAGCACATGGCGATGGTCGTAATTGTTATCGGCCCATGTGGTGGGCTGATTGTCCAGACGTTGTTGCAACATGCCGGCCAGCTCCACGTTGGCTTTGCCCAAGGCAATGCGCTTGGCCACCCGCAGGTCGACCCGTTCGAAGCGATATTGATTGAGCGCGTCGTCGCCATAGTAGAAGAGCGCACTTGACCAGCCCTGACCCCATTCACGCAGCCAGCCGGCCGAGCCACTGTTGCGTGCGGTTTGCGCTTTGTCCCGCGGGTTGCTGGAGGTGGCGTCGACATAAGCGTAGGTCAGGCGCAGGCGGTCGGCGTTGCTCACGCGCCAGTCGAACTGCGACTCGGCCCCGGTGAACCGCGCGCTGCTGGCGTTGCTGGCAATGTACTGATTGTTGCGCAGCGGCGAGCTGATCATGTCGGTGATTTCGTCGTAGAACAGCTTCACGTCCATGTTCAATCCGATGTCGGCAAAGAACCCGTTGTAGCCTAATTCCCGCGAGCGCATCAGTTCTTTGTCGAGGTTGCCCGGGCCGCGGGTCTTTACGAAGTACTGCCCGGAGCCCTGTCCGTAGGCGGGGGAGCTGAGGTTGGTGACGCGGTAGCTCCAGTTGACATTGTTCTCGAACATGTCCGGCGAACGGATCGCCTCGGAGTACACCGCGCGCAGGCCGTGGCGCGGGTTGATCAGGTAGTTGACCGCCACCCGTGGTGTCAGCGAGGGGCCGCTCAGGTGCGTGTCCTCGAACATGGCGCCGCCTTGCAGCAACCAATGCTCGCTGGCGCGCCATTCCAGTTGGCCGAACAGGCGCCAGGTGGTGTCGTCCAGGGTGCCGTTGAAGTAGGTGTCCGAGTCGGCGCGGTCGTAGCGGTAGTTCATGCCGCTGACCAGGCGCAGGCTGTCGGACAGGCTGAGGGTGTCCTGGATTTCCAGGTCGTAGCGACTTTCACGGGTGCTCTGGTCGATGTCGCCGCACACGCTCTGGTTGGCGCCATTGCGCCATTGGTCAAGCACCTGGTTGGCCAGCGCCTGTTCGGCAGCGCTGCCCGGCGGCGCCGTGCCCTGGCTGTAGGTGTCCATATGCCGGGCGAGCAATTCGGCGTAGTTGGGGTTGATTTGCCACAACTGAGTCAGCTCGGGGCTGAACGACACCTTGGCGTCGCAGGCTTTCCAGATCTGCCGGCGGTCCCACTGTTGCGCTGAACCCTGGATATACAGGCTGTGTTCGGGGTTGAAGTCGAAGTTCCAGCGCAGCGAGCCCGCGTAGTCTTTGGCACTGACGTCTGAGTTGTTGCCGCCTTCGGTAATCCCGGCGAAAACCGGCGTGTAGGTATACGGGCGCTGGTTGGTACCTTCCTTGGCGTCCAGTTGCACGTCGATGCTCTGCTGCGTGTTCAGTGTCTGGCTCACCGCCAGGCTGAAGCGGTTGAGGCGCCGGCCGTCACGACGGTCGGCACCGGCGGCATCGCTGTCAAAACCGTCGTCTTGTTGCCCGGACAGCGACAGGCGCAAATCACCGGTGTCCCAACCCACGCCCTGGCTGGCATAAAAGTCGTTGATCCCGCGTTCGCCGCGAATGACCTTTACCCGAGAGCCGTGGCTGTTAGCCGGGGAACGCGTGAGAATATTCACCACCGCCATCAAGGCATTGGCGCCGTAGCTGACGGTGTTGGGGCCGCGAAAGACTTCGATGCGCTCGATATCTTCCATGGCCACTGGAATGTCGCTCCAGTCGACGGTGGCCAGGCCTGCGCGGTACACCGAGCGACCGTCGATCAACACCTGCATGCGTCGTGCGTCGCTGGCGCTGGTGCCGTGGTAGTTCACCGCCGCCTGGTTGCCGGTGGTGTAGCCGACCATCATGCCCGGCACCAGGCGCAGCAGTTCGCTGATGTCCCGAGCGCCGCTGGCCTTGATCAGCTCGCTGTCGATCACGGTCATGCTGCCGGGCACGGCGGCCGCCGATTGCTTGAGCCGCGTGGCGGTCAATACCTGCGGCAGTGGCTGGGCGTCGAGGAACAGGTCGTCGGCCAGCACGGCACCACTGCACAGCAGCATCAGCAACAGAGATGAACGGGGAGGAGGGCCCAGATGCACGACACGGCCTTGATAATGACGAATAGCCGCCCATGTTAACTGAGGCGCGGCCATTTGCCAGTCGCCGCCCTTGCAATTACTTCACACAGGCATGGCATTTTCCGACAGACGCACGAATTGACACGGGGGCTGGCCGCAAGCGGGTCGGCCCGTATAATGCCGCCATCGCCACTGGTATGGATTAACGGATTGCATATGACTGAACAGCGCCCTATTGCGGTCCTGGGAGGCGGAAGTTTTGGTACCGCCGTGGCTAACCTGCTGGCCGAGAATGGCCATGTGGTGCGCCAGTGGATGCGAGATCCCGAGCAGGCCGAGGCCATTCGCGTGCATCGGGAGAACCCGCGTTACCTGAAAGGCATCAAGATTCATCCGGCGGTCGAGCCGGTGACCGACCTGCAGGCCACGTTGACTGCCAGCGACCTGTGCTTTGTCGCGCTGCCGTCCAGTGCGTTGCGTTCGGTGCTGGCGCCTCACGCCGACCGCCTGGCGGGCAAAATGCTGGTCAGCCTGACCAAGGGCATCGAGGCACAGACCTTCAAGCTGATGAGTGAAATTCTTGAAGAAATCGCCCCCAAGGCGCGCATTGGCGTGCTGTCGGGGCCGAACCTGGCGCGGGAAGTGGCTGAGCATGCGCTCACCGCCACGGTGGTCGCCAGCGAAGACGAAGCCTTGTGCGAGCGCGTTCAAGCCGTGCTGCATGGCCGCACGTTTCGCGTCTATGCCAGTGGCGATCGTTTCGGCGTCGAGCTGGGTGGGGCGCTCAAGAATGTCTACGCGATCATCGCCGGGATGGCGGTGGCCCTGGGCATGGGCGAAAACACCAAAAGTATGCTGATTACCCGCGCGCTGGCAGAAATGACCCGTTTCGCGGTGAACCAGGGTGCCAACCCGATGACCTTCCTGGGGCTGGCGGGCGTGGGCGACCTGATCGTCACCTGCTCGTCGCCGAAAAGCCGCAACTATCAGGTGGGGTTCGCACTCGGCCAAGGCTTGAGCCTTGAAGACGCGGTGACGCGTCTGGGCGAAGTGGCCGAGGGGGTCAACACCCTCAAAGTGCTCAAGGCCAAGGCCCAGGAAGTGGGGGTGTACATGCCGCTGGTCGCCGGGCTGCACGCGATCCTGTTTGAAGGGCGCACGTTGAATCAGGTCATCGAGCTGCTGATGCGCGCCGAACCGAAAACCGATGTCGACTTTATTTCCACCAGTGGTTTCAACTGAGGAACGCGTCATGAACGACCCCAAAGCAGCCCCCAAGTACGAATCCATTGTGCTGCGCATTCTGTGGATGCTGGTGTTTGCCCTGGTGTGGCAAGTCGCGCAGTTCCTGCTCGGTGCACTGGTTGTGGTGCAGTTGATCTACCGTCTGGTCTACGGGGCACCGAACCTGGGCCTGATGAACGTTGGCGACAGCCTCAGCCAGTTTCTTGCTCAGATCGGACGCTTCGGCAGTTTTCATAGCGAGCAAAAGCCTTGGCCGTTCGCCGACTGGCCAACCCCGCGCGCGCCCGAGGGCGAGCCCGCCCACAGCGTACCGCCGGCGCCGCACCCGGTGCGTGATGAAGAGCCGAAACTGTGAAACTGTGGATCTTGCGCCACGGTGAGGCCGAAGGGCATGCCCGTACCGACGCCGAGCGCAACCTGACCGAGCATGGCCGTGGCGAGGTGTTGCGCAGTGCCGCGCACCTGATCGGTCAACCCCTGAGCGCCATCATTGCCAGCCCGTATGTGCGGGCGCAGCAGACCGCGCAACTGGTGCGCGAGGCGCTGGGGTTTGAACCTGAGATCCGCACGGTGGCGTGGCTCACGCCCGACGGCAACCCGCTGCAGGTGCTGCAACAGCTCGACACCGACGACACTGTGCTGCTGGTCAGTCATCAACCCTTGGTCGGCAGCCTGATCAGCTTTTTGCAGCATGGTCATCAGCGCCAGCCGCAACCGATGTTCACTGCCAGCCTGGCGGAACTGGAGGGCGACTTCCCGCTGGCGGGGCTGATGAGCCTGGTGAGTGTGAAGAACCCATAGGCGTGCGCGCGGCGTTGTGTGTGCTATATAGTCAACCAAGCAAGTGCTTGGTTGGCTATGGTGGACCACAAAGGAGCGCGCCCCATGTCTGTCGCAGTTCGTTTGCCGTTGCAGGTTTTCTTCGAACGTGAGGCGCGACATCCGCGCCAGCCTTTTCTGGTGCAGCCCATTGGCGGCGGCCAAGTGCAGACGCTTTCCTGGGGGGATGCAGCGCACCAGGCCCGTTGCGCCGCGCACTGGCTGCGCGCCCAGGCGTTGCCCCAGGGCTCGCACATTGCCCTTATCTCGAAAAACTGCGCGCACTGGATCATTGCTGACCTGGCGATCTGGATGGCCGGGCATGTCTCGGTTCCGCTCTATCCCAACCTCACCGCTGAATCCGTCGCTCACGTACTCAATCATTCCGAAGCGGCGCTGGTGCTCGTCGGCAAACTTGATGACTGGCCGGCCATGGCCCCTGGCGTACCGCACGGATTACCTACGATAGGCTTGCCGCTGTGTCCGCCAGGCGCGTTCGACTTCAGCTGGACCGATCTGCAAGCCTGCGCGCCGATCAACGACAACCCCGCACCTGACACTGGCGACCTTGCCACCATCATCTACACCTCCGGCACCACCGGCTTGCCCAAAGGTGTCATGCACAGCTTCGGCGCCCTGGGTTTTGCCGCCACCTATGGCACTGAGCTGTTTGGCCTGGGGGAGGGTGACCGGCTGCTGTCGTACTTGCCGCTGTGCCACGTGGCGGAGCGGATGTTTGTGGAGATGGCCTCGATCTATACCGGGCAAACCGTGTTTTTCGCCGAGAGCCTGGAGACCTTTCTGACGGACTTGCGCAGGGCGCGGCCGACAGCATTGTTCGGCGTGCCGCGCATCTGGACCAAATTCCAGCTGGGCGTGTACGCCAGGATCCCGCAGAAACGCCTCGATACCCTGCTGCGCTTGCCGTTTATCGGCAAGCGCGTGGGCCATAAGGTGCTGGCCGGTCTGGGGCTGGACGCGTTGCGCATTGCGCTGTCGGGCGCGGCACCGGTTCCCGAAGCGCTGCTGCGTTGGTACCTGCGCCTGGGCCTGGATGTGCTGGAGGTGTACGGGATGACCGAGAGTTGCGGCTACTCCCACGTGTGCCGGCCCGGCCAGCAGAAAATCGGTTGGATCGGCATGCCGTGCCCAGGCGTCGAGGTGCGGATCGACGCGTCGGGCGAAGTGCAGGTGCGCAGCGGTGCGACCATGCTTGGCTACTTCAAGGACCCGGAGAAAACCGCCGAAACACTCACTGCCGATGGCTTCCTGCGTACGGGCGACAAAGGCGAGCAGGACGCCGACGGCCGCTTGCGCCTGACGGGACGCCTCAAGGAAATCTTCAAGACCAGCAAGGGCAAATACGTCGCCCCGGCACCGATCGAGAACCGCCTGGCCGAGCACGCGCACATTGAGCAGGTGTGCGTGGTGGGCGATGGCCTTGTCGCGCCCATCGCGTTGTGCGTGCTGGCGACGGTGGGCGGCGATGACCGACAAGCCTTACGCAACAGCCTTGAACGCTGGCTGGAACAGGTCAACCAAGGGCTGGATAAACACGAACGTCTGCGCCAGTTGGTGGTGGTCAAGGACAATTGGGCGGTGGAAAACGGCTTTCTGACGCCGACCCTGAAAATCAGGCGCGCCATCATCGAGTCGACTTACGGCGCACAATTGCCGGTGTGGAGCGAGCGTTCCGAGACCGTTGTGTGGCAGGATTAGGCTCATCATAAAACCGACAAGGACAATCGTATGAGCCTGTGGCGCACCCAACCGAATATCGAACAGCTAAACGCGGCCCAGAAAAACACCATCGGTGAACTGCTGGATATCCGCTTTGAAAGCTTCGACGACGATTCCCTGACCGCCAGCATGGTGGTCGATCACCGCACCCATCAGCCCTACGGCCTGTTGCATGGTGGCGCCTCGGTGGTGCTGGCCGAGAGTGTCGGCTCCACGGCCGCTTACCTGTGCATTGATGCCAGCAAGTTCTATTGCGTGGGGCTGGAGGTGAATGCCAATCACCTGCGTGGTGTGCGCAGCGGGCGGGTGACGGCGGTGGCCAAGGCGATTCATATCGGCCGTACCACGCAGGTGTGGGACATTCGCTTGACCACCGAGGATGGCAAGACCAACTGCGTGTCGCGCCTGACCATGGCGGTGGTGCCGCTGGGCGAGAACCCGCCGGCGCGATAGGCGCGGCGTGAGTGTCATCATTCCTGGCAGTTACAGTCATTGCCGGGTTGGCCAGGCCTGGTGACAATCCACTTTTGTTTTTGCAGATGGGTCCGGTATGTCGCAGCACGTGTTTTTTGCTCACGCCAATGGCTTCCCTTCGGCCACGTACGGCAAGTTGTTTGCCGCCCTGGCTCCGGAATACGCAGTGGCTCACCTGCCGCAGCACGGTCACGACCCCAGGTTTCCAGTGGACGACAACTGGCAGAACCTGGTGGATGAGTTGATCCACCATCTGGAGCAACAGCCAGAACCGGTGTGGGGCGTGGGTCACTCCCTGGGAGGCGTGTTGCATCTGCATGCGGCGTTGCGCTGCCCGCAGTTGTATCGCGGGGTGGTGATGCTTGATTCACCCGTGCTGACCCGCGCCGATCGCTGGGTGATCCGCGCCGCCAAACGCTTCGGTTTTATCGATCGTCTCACCCCGGCCGGACGCACCCTGGGCCGTCGTGAGGAGTTCAGTGACCTTGACGCCGCACGCAGTTATTTTGCCGGCAAGACCCTGTTCCGTGGCTTCGACCCGGAATGCTTCGAGGCCTACCTGCAACATGGTCTTTACCAGGCGGGCGATCGCCTGCGGTTGCGCTTCGATCCGGCCACCGAAATCAGTATCTACCGGGGTGTACCCCATACCAGCCCGGGCCAGGTGCGCCAGTTGAAGGTGCCGCTGGCGGTGGTGCGCGGGCGCCAGAGCCGTGTGGTGATGCGTCACCATGCCAGCGGCGTGGACCGCCTGCCCATGGGCGAAATGCTCACCATGCCGGGCGGGCACATGTTCCCTCTCGAGCGCCCTCAGGACACCGCCGCGTTGATCAAGAACCTGTTCGCCCGCTGGCAACTCCGTGAGCGCAGTTGCGCATGAGCACGCCGGTAGAAGAAGTCCGCCTGAGCCTGCCTCACATCGAATTGGCCGCGCATCTGTTCGGCCCCGAAGACGGTTTGCCGGTGATTGCCCTGCATGGCTGGCTGGACAACGCCAACAGCTTTGCGCGTCTGGCGCCGAAGCTGCGGGGCCTGCGCATCGTGGCATTGGACATGGCGGGGCACGGGCATTCGGCGCATCGTCCTGCGGGAGCCGGTTATGCCTTGTGGGATTATGTCTTTGATGTGCTTCAAGTGGCTGAACAACTGGGTTGGAAACGTTTTGCATTACTTGGTCATTCCCTTGGCGCCATCGTTTCCCTGGTGCTGGCCGGCGCCATGCCGGAACGGGTGACGCACCTCGGTTTGATCGACGGTGTCATCCCCCCGACGGCCAGCGGCGAGAACGCGGCGGAGCGTCTGGGCATGGCGCTGCAGGCGCAATTGAACCTGCAAGGCAAGCATAAGCCGGTCTACAACACCCTGGATCGCGCGGTTGAAGCACGCATGAAAGGCTTGGTGGCCGTCAGTCGTGAAGCCGCCGAACTGCTGGCCCAACGCGGTTTGATGCCGGTGCCGGAGGGGTATACCTGGCGTACCGATAGCCGTCTGACCCTGGCTTCGCCGGTGCGTTTGACCGACGAACAAGCCATGGCTTTCGTGCGGCGTGTCGCGTGCCCTACGCAGTTGGTGGTGGCGGCCGATGGCATGTTGGCGAAACATCCCGAATTGCTTTCCCAACTACCCTTTACCGTCGCGACGCTGCCAGGCGGCCATCATTTACACCTCAATGATGAGCCCGGCGCCGTGCTTGTTGCAGACTGTTTCAATCGGTTCTTCTGCGCGCCTTGACTTGGGGCGGTCAACTGCCGAGGCTGGGCGGATTGAAAGGGAGTCAACCATGAACAATCTCAACCACGCGCTCAACGCTGCCGTGACCTCCAATGGCCAGGGCGCGTTGAGCTTATGAGCGTGCGCAATGGATGTATCCGTATCCTCGGGCTGAGCCTTCTCAGCCCATTGGTCTTCGCTGCCGACGTACCGGGTAGTCAGGACCTGCCCTCCGTGGCCCGTCAGATCGACGCACAAATCGTCGATTACCGCCCCGCCGAAGAAAAAGAACGCATCTACCCCATGGGCGCGATTCGCAAGATCAGCGGCCAACTGCGCTATGAAGGCCAAGCCACCGCGCGCGGCCAAACCACGGCGATCACCTACGAGATGCCCTCCGAGCACAGCTCCGAGGCGGCGTTTACCGCCACCCGCGAAGCGTTGCAGGCCAAAGGTGCGCAACTGTTGTTCTGGTGCAAGGCCCGTGACTGTGGCGAAAGCAGCCTGTGGGCCAACGAGATTTTCGGCAATGCCAAACTGGTCGGTGCCGACGGTCAGCAGGAATACCTGCTGCTGCGTCTGGCCGCACCGCAGGACAATTCCCTGATCGCGCTGTACGGCATCACCCGCGGCAACCGCCGTGCCTACCTGCATGTGGAGCAATTGGATGCCAGCGCGCCGCTGGGCGACCTGCTCCCCACCTCGGCAACCCTATTGCGCGAGTTGAAAAGCACGGGCGAGCTGGACTTTCCCGCGTTGGGCGGCGAGCCTGATGCGACCTGGGTCACCTTGATTTCCCGTGGCTTGAACCTCGACACCACCTCTCGCATCAGCTTGACCGGCCCGACGGCCGAAGCCTGGCGCCAGGCCCTGGTCGACAGCGGCGTGCGCGCTGCGCGTCTGGAAACCGGCAGCGCTGAAACCAAAGGTCTGCACCTGCATCTGATACGCTGACCCCTGCAAGGCGAACGGACCCGTGCCGTTCGCCTAAGCTATCTTCCTACAGCCTTCTTCTCGAGAAACCCCATGCTCAATAACGATCGCCTGCTGGTGCAAATCCTGCTGCTGGTGCTTTTTGGTGCCAGCGTCTGGGTGATGGCGCCGTTCTGGTCGGCGCTGTTCTGGGGCGCGGTACTGGCGTTTGCCAGTTGGCCGCTGATGGTGTTGCTGACACGTTGGCTGGGCGGCCGTGAGTCCCTGGCCGCCGGCATCCTCACCCTGGGCTGGATGTTATTGGTGGCGTTGCCGTTGGTATGGCTGGGGTTCAACCTGGCGGACCACGTGCGTGACGTCGTGGCGTTGATCAAGGACATTCAGGTCGACGGCCTGCCCGAGGCACCGACCTGGCTGGGCTCGATCCCCTTTGTCGGGGAGCGCCTGGTCGGCATGTGGGACAGCATCGACCAGCAGGGCGCGGCATTGATGATCAGCCTCAAACCGTACCTGGGCCAGGTGGGCAATTGGTTGCTGGCGCGCAGTGCGCAGATCGGTGGCGGCATCCTCGAGCTGACCCTGAGCCTGGTGTTCGTGTTCTTTTTCTATCGCGATGGACCGCGTTTGGCGATGTTCGTCCACCGTCTGCTGGAGCGCCTGATCGGTGACCGCGCCGGTTACTACATCGAACTGGTGGCCGGGACCGTACAGCGGGTGGTCAACGGTGTGATCGGCACCGCCGCCGCCCAGGCCGTGCTTGCGCTGATCGGCTTTCTGATCGCCGGCGTGCCGGGCGCGCTGGTGCTGGGGATCGTGACCTTCCTGCTCAGCCTGATCCCCATGGGGCCGCCGCTGGTGTGGATCCCGGCTACGGCCTGGCTGGCGTGGAAGGGCGATTACACCTACGCGGTGTTCCTGGGGGTGTGGGGCACCTTCATCATCAGCGGCGTGGACAACGTGCTTAAACCGTACCTGATCAGCCGTGGCGGCAACCTGCCGCTGGTGATCGTGTTGCTCGGGGTGTTCGGCGGTTTGATCGCCTTTGGCTTTATCGGCCTGTTTATTGGCCCAACCCTACTGGCGGTGGCCTACAGCCTGCTGACGGATTGGAGTGCCACCCATGCCCAGGGCCGCCGGGAAGATAAAACCCTTTAAGCCCTCGGCAGCCACATCACCGCCGTCAGACCGCCGCCTGGGGTCTCTTCCAAACTCAGGCGGCCGCCCAGGCGTTCCACGGCATCTTTGGCAATGGTCATGCCCAGGCCGACGCCGCCGGAATTGCGATTGCGCGAGCCTTCCAGGCGGAAGAAGGGTTCGAACACCGCCTCGCGCTGGTCGGCGGCAATCCCGGGGCCGTGGTCGATCACGCGGATAACCAGGGCTTCGCGGCTATCCGTAAGTTCGATCCGTGCCATGCCGGCGTAGCGCAGGGCGTTGTCGATCAGGTTGTTCAAACATGAACGTAGTGCCATCGGTTGTACCTGCAAGGGCACGCAGGTGCCGGCCACCTGCACGTCCGAGCCCTGGTCCTGGGCATTTTCACTCATCGACTCCACCAGCGCCTGCACGTCCAGCCAGTGCCGGGTTTCGCTGGTGCGCTGTTCGTGCAAATAGCTCAGGGTGGCATCGAGCATGCCGATCATGTCGTCGAGGTCCTGGCGCATCTGGCCCTGTAGCTTGGTGTCCTCGATCTGTTCCAGGCGCAGCTTGAGGCGTGACAGCGGGGTGCGCAGGTCGTGGGACACGGCGCCGAGCATGCGCGCGCGCTGACTGACCTGTTCGCGAATGCGCTTTTGCATCAGGTTGAAAGTCGAGGCCGCCTGCCGCGCCTCCCGCGGGCCCGACTCATCAAGGGGCGGGCTGTTGAGGTCGAGGCTTAAACGCTCCGCCGCCTCGCTGAGGCGTTGGATCGGCCGGCTCAGCAGTTTGGCGCCGTACCAGGCTGCGATGATCAGTGAGACGAATTGAAACGTCAGGGGCACCACCGGCCCGCCGAACCAGGGCCGTGAATGCTTCTCGCGCATCGGCGCCATGCTTCCGTCCGGCAGCTCGATAAACCGCTCGGGGGGCGGCGGCGGAGGCGGGTGCCCGTAATGGTGAAACCAGAAGAACGCCAATGCATGGGCCAGCACAATCGCCACCAGCAACACGCCAAACAGCCGACCGAACAGTGTGTTGAAGGGGGCCCGCATCAACCGATATCCCGCGCGTCGAACAGGTAGCCCTCACCGCGCACGGTCTTGATCAACTGCGGGGCCTTGGGGTCATCCCCCAGTTTTTGGCGCAGGCGCGAGACCAGCAGGTCGATGCTGCGATCAAAGGCTTCGATGGAACGACCACGGGCCGCATCGAGCAATTGTTCACGGCTCAATACCCGGCGCGGGCGCTCGATAAACACCCACAACAGGCGAAATTCGGCGTTGGACAGTGGCACCACCAGGCCATCGTCGGCCACCAGCTGGCGCAGCACGCTGTTGAGGCGCCAATTATCGAAGCGGATGTTGGCGCGTTGCTCGGTGCGGTCATCGCGCACGCGGCGCAGGATGGTCTGGATGCGTGCCACCAGCTCGCGCGGTTCGAACGGCTTGGACATGTAGTCGTCGGCGCCCAGCTCCAGGCCGATGATGCGGTCGGTGGGCTCGCAGCGGGCGGTGAGCATCAGGATTGGAATGTCCGACTCCGCGCGCAGCCAGCGGCATATCGACAGGCCGTCTTCGCCCGGCAGCATCAGGTCGAGTACCACGACATCAAAAGTGTCGGCTTGCATGGCCAGGCGCATCGCGGCGCCGTCGGTCACGCCCGTGGCAAAAATATTGAAGCGGGCCAGGTAGTCGATCAGCAGTTCGCGGATCGGCACATCGTCATCGACGATCAGCGCACGGGTGTTCCAGCGTTTGTCATCGGCGATTACCGCGCCTTTTTGCTCGTCTTTCACTGGGACAAGAGGGGTCTGCATAGTGCGATCATCTGCCTGGTTGTTGCGGTCAGCATAGGCGCCCAGCCCCATGGCTGGAAGTGCTGGTCGGTGGGTCGTGCCAGGGAGGCTAGCGTTCGTGCGTGTTGGGGGGATGTCGTGAATGTATCGGCTTTGAAATAATTGTTATAAATACAGGCCTGATGGCGGTTGGTCAGTATTTACCGATCATCGGATCCCGCAACGGCGCCGCTTGCGCTACAATCCGCGCCGATTTCGACTTGCCTGAGAGCCCATTCCAATGTCCGTCTGCCAGACTCCTATCATCGTCGCCCTGGATTACCCCACCCGTGACGCCGCACTGAAGCTGGCTGACCAGTTGGACCCCAAGCTTTGCCGGGTCAAGGTCGGCAAGGAACTGTTCACCAGTTGTGCCGCGGAAATCGTCGGCACCCTGCGTGACAAAGGCTTCGAGGTGTTCCTCGACCTCAAATTCCACGATATCCCCAACACCACCGCGATGGCGGTCAAGGCGGCCGCCGAGATGGGCGTGTGGATGGTCAACGTGCACTGCTCCGGCGGCCTGCGCATGATGACTGCCTGCCGCGAAGTGCTGGAACAGCGCAGCGGCCCCAAGCCCCTGCTGATTGGTGTGACCGTGCTGACCAGCATGGAGCGCGAAGACCTGGCCGCCATCGGCCTGGACATCGAACCCCAGGAGCAGGTGCTGCGCTTGGCGGCCCTGGCGCAAAAAGCCGGCCTGGATGGCCTGGTGTGTTCGGCGTTGGAAGCGCAGGCGTTGAAAACCGCCCATCCATCGCTGCAACTGGTGACGCCGGGGATCCGTCCGGCGGGCAGCGCCCAGGATGATCAGCGCCGTATTCTGACCCCGCGCCAGGCATTGGACGCAGGCTCGGACTACCTGGTGATCGGCCGTCCGATCAGCCAGGCAGCGGATCCGGCGAAGGCGTTGGCGGCAGTCGTGGCCGAGATCGCCTGATCAAGCACAATGTGGGAGTCCGCTCCCACATTGGCTGTGTTTAGCTGACCTTCAGCACCAACTTCCCAAAGTTCTCGCCGTTGAACAACTTCATCAACGTCTCCGGGAACGTCTCCAGCCCCTCCACGATATCTTCCTTGCTCTTGAGCTTGCCTTGCGCCATCCAGCCGGCCATTTCCTGCCCGGCAGCGGCAAAGTTCGCCGCGTGGTCCATCACCACGAAGCCTTCCATCCGCGCACGGTTCACCAGCAGTGACAAATAGTTGGCCGGGCCTTTCACTGCTTCTTTGTTGTTGTACTGGCTGATGGCACCGCAAATCACCACCCGTGCCTTCAACGCCAGACGGCTGAGCACGGCGTCGAGAATGTCGCCACCGACGTTATCGAAATACACGTCCACCCCTTTAGGGCATTCGCGCTTGAGGGCGGCGGGCACGTCTTCGCTCTTGTAATCGATGGCTGCGTCGAAGCCCAGTTCATCGACCAGGAACTTGCACTTGTCCGCACCACCGGCAATGCCGACCACGCGGCAGCCCTTGAGCTTGGCGATTTGCCCGGCAATGCTGCCGACGGCTCCGGCCGCGCCGGAAATCACCACCGTTTCGCCGGCTTTGGGTGCGCCGGTTTCCAGCAGCGCGAAGTAGGCGGTCATGCCGGTCATCCCCAATGCCGACAGGTAGCGCGGCAGAGGCGCCAGTTTCGGGTCGACCTTGTAGAAACCGCGCGGCTCACCCACGAAGTAATCCTGCACCCCGAGGGCGCCGTTGACGTAGTCGCCGACCGCGAATGCCGGGTTGTTGGAGGCAATCACTTGGCCTACCCCCAGCGCACGCATCACGTCGCCAAGGCCGACAGGCGGGATGTAGGACTTGCCCTCATTCATCCAGCCGCGCATGGCCGGGTCGAGTGACAGATATTCGTTGCGTACCAGCACCTGCCCATCCTGTGGCGTGCCGACCGGCACTTCCTGGTAGGTGAAGGTATCCCGTGTGGCCGCGCCGACCGGGCGTTTGGCGAGCAGGAATTGGCGGTTGGTCTGGGCGGTCATGGCAGCGACTCTTTAGAAATGAGTCATGAGTGATAGACCTTCACGGAGCGCTGAGCAAGGTCAGTGCAAGGGGCGAATGCTGGTCGATAGGCCCCGTTGATAGTGAGGCGGGTAGCCTTATCACTCCCATTCATACAACGCTAACTGGCCTTTTGATAGTGCTGACGCGCGCGTCCCGACGTTGGCTAGACTCGATCCACCGCACTTTCCTCCATAGGACATCCCCCATGAGCATGACGTTTTCCGGCCAGGTCGCCCTGGTGACTGGCGCTGCTGCCGGTATTGGCCGCGCCACTGCGTTGGCGTTCGCCGCTGAAGGCCTGAAGGTCGTGGTTGCTGATCTGGATGTGGCGGGGGGCGAAGGCACCGTCGCAATGATCCAGCAAACCGGTGGCGAGGCGCTGTTTGTGCGCTGCAACGTCACCCTGGAGGCGGATGTGCAACAAATGATGGCTCAGACGCTCAGTGCCTACGGTCGCCTGGACTACGCGTTCAATAACGCGGGGATAGAAATCGAGAAGGGCAAGCTGGCGGACGGCAGCCTGGATGAGTTCGACGCGATCATGGGCGTCAACGTCAAGGGGGTGTGGTTGTGCATGAAGTACCAACTGCCGCTGCTGCTCGCCCAAGGCGGCGGTGCCATCGTCAACACGGCGTCGGTGGCCGGCCTGGGGGCTGCGCCGAAGATGAGTATTTATGCGGCCTCCAAGCACGCAGTGATCGGCCTGACCAAGTCGGCGGCTATCGAGTACGCAAAGAAGAAGATCCGCGTGAACGCCGTCTGCCCGGCGGTGATCGACACGGATATGTTCCGCCGCGCCTATGAAGCGGACCCGCGCAAGGCCGAGTTCGCCGCAGCCATGCACCCGGTTGGGCGGATCGGCAAGGTCGAGGAAATCGCCAGTGCCGTGCTGTATCTGTGCAGCGACGGGGCCGCGTTTACCACTGGGCATGCCCTGGCGGTGGACGGTGGTGCGACGGCGATCTAGGACCTTGCGCCCCACACCATTCGAAAAGGATTGGCGTGCTGTGGGGCGTTTCCAAAGCTGGCAAAACGCTGCGATCGAATGTGTATCACCAGGTAAATAACTCAATAAAATCAATAATTTAATAAGTTTTCACCAGCGGTCTCCACGGGCTTCTGTGCTTAACTCTTCGGGTTGAAATCAGACAGTTGAAGTGAGTGGCTCATGGATTTAGGGATTGATCGACAAGCCCTTGTACCGGTGGTGCAGCAAATCGTCAGTGCAGTGGCGGAGTGGATTCGCAAGGACGGGGTGAGCCCCGGCACTCGCTTGCCGTCCATCCGGCAGTTGGCGCTGGATAACCTGCTCAGTCAATCCAGCGTGATCGAGGCATTTGAACGGATGGTTGCCCAGGGGATGCTGGCTCCGCGGCCGGGGGCGGGGTTTGTGGTGGCCCAACCGTCGGTCCAGACCGAGGGCCACTGGTACGAAGGCGCGGAACGGGAGTGGGGCGCCTTTGCCGATAACCCGTTGGGAGAGTTGAAACTTGGCTGCGGCTGGTTGCCGGATGCCTGGCATGAAAGCGATGACATCCGCTACGCCATCCGTGAAGTGGCCCGTTCCGACACCGCTGGGCTGTTCAACTACAGCACCCCCCTGGGTCTGCCGGTGCTGCGCGAGCAACTGCTCAAGCACCTGACCCGGATTCACATCGCCACCAGCCTGGACCGCATCCTCACCACCGCAGGTGCCAGCCATGCTCAGGACCTGCTGATACGTACGTTACTCAGAGCGGGTGACAGCGTGGTGGTTGAAACCCCGGGCTATGGCAACCTCTATCGGCAACTGACGTTCCAGGGCGTGCACCTCTTGTCAGTGCCGCGCACCCGAGGCGGGCCGGACCTGTCGGTGCTGGAGGCACTGTTGCAGCAGCATCGGCCCAAATGTCTGTTCATCCACAGCCTTTATCACAACCCCACCGGGACCAGCCTGTGTCGCGCGGTCGCTGAGCGTTTGCTGGAGCTGGCGCGTCGCGATAACTTCCTGATCATTGAAGAGGACGTCTACGGTGATTTGCAGCACGCCAGTTGCACGCGGCTGTCGGCGCTGGCCCAGGACGATCGTGTGATCTATATCGCGAGTTTTTCCAAGACCCTGAGCAGTGCCTTGCGCGTCGGCTATCTCTGCGCGAGCACGGCGATTATCACCCAATTGGTCAGCCTCAAGACCTTGACCGGCTTCGGTACCTCGCGGTTTGCCGAGGCGGTGGTCGCCACGCTGCTGGCCAATGGCACGTACCGCAAATGGGTGCAGCGCCTGCGTAAACGGCTGCGTACGGACATGGCTGCTACCTTGCAGGTGCTCGATGACGAAGAGTGGGAGGTCTTTGCTGTACCGGCCGGCGGCATGCTGGTGTGGGCGCGACCCCCTGGGGGCGAGCTTTCGCGGCTACAAGCGTGTGCCCGGCGGCTGGGGGTGTTGTTATCGCCTGGGGCGTTATTCAGTCCGACCGGCGAACCCAGCCAGTGGCTGCGCATCAATGTGGCCTATGCTACTGATCAGCGGGCCTTGGAACTGTTCCGGACCATGGGACCCGCCAGATCGACCTCGACCATTCTGAAAACGACGAGCGTGTAGCTTTTTGCCATTATTGTGGCGTCAACGCCTTGTGCTCAGGGGCTGGTCGTTGCGAATCTCGTGTCTTGTCTATCGGGCTTGATGGCATCTGCCATTGCAAGAGGGGTCAAGTGCAATGATTTCGGGCGTGCAACGACGTTTTGCCAACCTCGGTATGGCAAAAAAACTGGGCTTGGGCTTCACCTTGGTGCTGCTGTTGACGGCCTTGGTCGCGGCGATCGGCGTGTGGTCCCTGCAAACCGTTGGTCAGCGCTTCGAAGGCCTCAAGGCCATGTCCGCTCTCAGCAGCGGCTTGATGAAGGTGCGCCTGATCGAGCAGGACTATGCGTTGCATGCCGACCCCAAGGCGGTCGATGCGCTGCATGAAAGCGTCGACGCCCTGGCGGCCCAGGCAGCCAGTCTCAAGGTCCAGTCTGCTGCGAATGGCCCGGTGATGGCCGAGGTCGAACAGGCCCTGGCTGCGTACCGCAAGGCGTTCGATGAGTTTGTGGAGTTGAGCCAGACCAAGGACCTGGCGCTGGAAATGGCCAGTTGGTCGGTGTCCAGCGTGGCCAATAACCTCGACGTGTTGCAGGCTGGGCTGGCGGATGATGGCATCTATGGCCTCAAGGAGAGCCAGGGCAAGGAAGGCGCTGAGTTTATCGAGCAAGCGGGGCAGGTCAGCCAGGTCTCACGCTTGATGTTGCAGGCCATGAACGAGGCCCATGTGCGTCTGGACCAGAGCCGCAGGGCAGATGCGCAAGAGGCCGAGCAAGGCAAGATCGAGCAGGCCGACCAGGCGCTGGCGCAGGTCGAGCAGTTGAAGACGGCGGTGAAGGATCCTGGCTACCAGACGGTGCTCAACGAAGTCTCGGGGCATATCGCCGCCTTCGGCGAGAAACTGGGGGAATACACCGGCCTGTTGGCGCAAGAGAAAGTGGTCTACAAGCAATTGCATGACCGGGCGGAGCAGGTGGTCAGTCGGGTCAGTCAGGCCTATGAGGCTGAAGACCTGTCGATGCAGGCGCAACTGAAAAAAAGTGCGATGTTGATCATCGGGTCGTCGGCCTTGGCACTCCTGGTTGGGCTGATGGCGGCCTGGGTGATTACACGTCTGATCGTTGCGCCGCTACGCAGCGTGATCGCGGTCGCGCAGCACATTGCCGCCGGTGACCTGAGCGGACGCATGGAGGTCAGTCGCACTGATGAAATCGGCCAGTTGATGCACGCGATGCAGCAGATGGGCAACGGCTTGAGCCAGATGGTCAGCGGGCTGCAAGCCGGTATCGAGCAACTGGCCAGCTCGGCGCATTCGCTGTCCAGCGTCACCGAACAGACCAATGTCGAGGTCAGCAGCCAAAAGGAAGAAACCGAGCAGGTGGCCACGGCGATGAACCAGATGACCGCCACCGTGCACGACGTGGCGCGCAACGCCGAACAAGCCGCGCAGGCCGCGCAGACGGCGGACGACAAGGTCGACAGCGGCCAGCAGGTGGTGCGCCAGAGCTTGCAGCGCATTGAGTTGCTGGCCAATTCCAGCAGCAGTGCCAGTGCGAGCATCGAGAGCCTCAGCGCCGAGATCCAGAACATCGGCACCGTGTTGGGCGTGATCAAAAGCGTGGCCGAACAGACCAACCTATTGGCGCTGAACGCCGCCATCGAAGCCGCCCGTGCCGGTGAGCAGGGCCGTGGTTTTGCTGTGGTCGCCGATGAAGTGCGGGCACTGGCCAAGCGTACTCAACAATCGACCGAAGAAATCGAACGGCTGGTCAGCACTTTGCGCAGCGCGGCGCAGTCGTCGGTGCAGCAGATCCAACAAAGTGGCGAGTTGGTGAAGCTGGCGGTCAGTGATGCGCTGGAAACCGAAAGTGCGTTGGGCAGCATCGCCGCGGCAGTGTCGTTGATCCAGCAGATGAATCAGCAGATCGCCGCCGCTGCCGAGGAGCAAAGCTCGGTGGCTGAGGAAATCAACCGCAGCGTCACCAGTATCCGTGCCAGCGCCGATCAGTCGGCGTTGAGCATGCAGGGCAATGCCGCGTCGAGCATCCAGTTGGCGCAGTTGGGAGCAGAGCTCAAGGGCATGGTGGGGCACTTCCGCCTGTGACGGCCGCGAAGGCGCGGCGATCACAGGGGAGGGCGGTCAGGCGTGGTTGGCGAGGAACGTCAGCAAGGCTTCGTTGACGAAGTCCGGGTTTTCCTGGCTTGAGATGTGCCCCGCGTCCGGGATCAGCGTCAGTGCGCAGCCAATCAAGTTGGCCATCTCCTGCGACTCGGCCGGTGGGCGGGGTTTATCCTGCTCGCCGCACATCACCAATGTGGTATCGGTGTCCAGGCGCGGCAGTTGCTCCCGTACATCCTCGCGACTGAAGATCAATCGGCCCAATGGCACGATGCTGTCGAGCAGGCGGTCTCGGGGAAAGCCCTGCAAGGACCGGCGAAAATCCTGATACAGCGCCGATTCGCGGTCTATGCCGGGGCGGAAGAAGATCGGCGCGATCACGTCCAGCAATGCCTCGGGGATGGCGCCGGCGTCTTCGATAGTCTTGAACAGTGAGAAATAGTAGTGGCGCGTCTCGTCGGGCTCGGCCCCGAGGTAGGTGTCCATCAGCACCAGGCTGTTGACCCGCTCAGGCGCCAGCAGCGCCAGGCGTGCGCCCCACATGCCGCCGACCGAGAGCCCCACCAGATTGATTTGCGCGATGTCCAGTTGGTCCAGCAGGGCCAGTGCCTGGCGTGCAAGGTCGTCGAGGGAGCGGGTTTGCGAGGGCAACGGGCCTGATTCGCCATGGCCCCACAACTCGGGCACGATCACACGGTACTGTTGCGCCAGGGCTTCAATCTGAGGCGCCCACATATCGCGGCTCCACAGGTAGCTGGAGCCTAGGAGGACGGCCGGGCCGGTGCCCTGGTCGACGTAATGCAGCGGTTGTCCATCAATCATGACGACAGGCATGGCAAGCCTCTAACTTCACGGAGTGAGGGCACTTTTTTACGCGAGTCGCGGGCGGGGGGATAGGTGCAAAGTGATGGCATCTGGCGAACAGCGTTCGCCAGAGGAGGGGTGCTGATCAGTCGTAGATGACTTTCTTTTTCCACTCGGCGTCGGCGTCAGCGGCCTTCATGCCCTCGGTCAGTTCGCTGACCTCTTCGACTGCCTGTTTGCTGTTGGCCAGAACCGTGGAGTTGGCGCGGGCCAGTTGGCCTTCGAGCAACTGCAGTTGTGCACTGTACAGCACCGGCTCGGTTTGTTTGCGCAGGTACTGTACGCCACGTTCAAAAGCGAGGCGCGCCTGGCCCGGCTGGCCTTCTTGCAGGGCATGCTGGCCGAGGTTGTTGAAGAACTCGATGTGCAGCAGGACCAGGATATGGCGAATTTCCTTGATCCAATGCTTGGCTTCGTTGGAGGGCAGGAAGCCGTCCTGGGCAGCGCGGGTGACCTGGCCGTGCAAGGCTTCGAGCAGGAAGCGCACGTCCTTGGCCTTGGCTTCGGTCTGAATCGGCGCCGGCGGGTTGTTCACCGGAATGGATTCGCCCTGAGCCACCAGCGTATTGAGCTCAGTGATCCGTGCCTTGAGCGGCGCGCTGTTTTTGTTGAGGTTCAATAAGCGCTGGTTGACGTTGAGCTCCAGGCGGGTCAGCAACAATTTGAGTGCCGGCGTCATCAACTGGCCTGGAAAGGTCTCGGTGATTTCACCGCAACGACGCATCCGATCATGGAGTTCGATCTGAGTGCGCTGCTTTTCCAGCTTGTTATTTTCCACCACGTGGTTCATGTAGCCAATGGCGATCAGTATTGCAATCCCGGCTATTACCAGCAGGGTGATCATGAGTGGTGTCACCGGTGTGACCTCTTTGTAGGGTTTACAGTGGAGTGTAGTGACTGGACCGGCGATCGGATAGGACCGATCGACCAGTTGCCCAGGTAGTTTCTTCTATATTAGTAGGCGATCCCTGCGTAGATGCACATTGCCATCATTTGCCGGGGCGAACTATAGCGTCTTGTCGGGCGCCAGAATATAGGCGCCAGGGCCTGGGCGTGCAGAATGCCCAGGCAGGCCAGTAAACCCGGGGGAAGTCATTGATTTTAATAAATTTATCCTTGGGGGTTGACGATGTCCCAATCCATCCATAGAATGCGCGCCACTTAAAGCGTAAAGCACACAGCGAAACGCCTTGAGTAGTGAATGTTGTACGTGTGTCCCCTTCGTCTAGTGGCCTAGGACACCGCCCTTTCACGGCGGTAACAGGGGTTCGAGTCCCCTAGGGGACGCCATATGCGGGAATAGCTCAGTTGGTAGAGCACGACCTTGCCAAGGTCGGGGTCGCGAGTTCGAGTCTCGTTTCCCGCTCCAAGTTTAAGCAGTGTGGCTCTCGGGCGGCATTGAGTGAAACCAGGACCACGTCTTCGGATGCGGCCTCTGGGCACTGAAATACACACCATGTATTTCAGTAGCGTGTCCCCTTCGTCTAGTGGCCTAGGACACCGCCCTTTCACGGCGGTAACAGGGGTTCGAGTCCCCTAGGGGACGCCATTTGCGGGAATAGCTCAGTTGGTAGAGCACGACCTTGCCAAGGTCGGGGTCGCGAGTTCGAGTCTCGTTTCCCGCTCCATTTTTAAGCAGTGCTGCCTTCGGGCGGCATTGAGTGAAACCAGGACCATGTCTTCGGATGCGGTCTCTGGGCACTGAAATACGCACCATGTATTTCAGTAGCGTGTCCCCTTCGTCTAGTGGCCTAGGACACCGCCCTTTCACGGCGGTAACAGGGGTTCGAGTCCCCTAGGGGACGCCATTTGCGGGAATAGCTCAGTTGGTAGAGCACGACCTTGCCAAGGTCGGGGTCGCGAGTTCGAGTCTCGTTTCCCGCTCCATATTCAAGAAAAAGCCACTCAATAGAGTGGCTTTTTTTTGCCTGCGATTTGAGCGGCACAGGCTCTTGGTGGTTTTGCTGTGCTGGCGCAGCTCAGAGCTTAGGCAATTGCCCGATACGGCCCATCATTTCTGTGACGATCTGCAGGTCCAGCAAGAACTGGTCGACCGTCTTGAACTCATTGTCGGTATGCCCGGTGTATTTCACTTCCGGGCGCGCCAGGCCGAACTGCACGCCGTTCGGCAGCTCATGCACCGAGGTCGCGCCGGCGGAGGTGCCGAACGTGTGCTTCATGCCCAGGTTTTCACTGGCCACGGCGAGCAAAGCCTTGACCCACTCGCCTTCGGGGTTGCGGAACATCGGTTCGGCAATGGAGTAGGTGAAATCCACGTTGACCTTGGTTCGCGTGTCCCAGGCGCTCAGCTTCTCGGCGATTTCAGCCTTGAGCGTTTCTGGAGACTTGCCCTTCGGCACCCGCAGGTTCACCGCCAGCTTGAACGCGTTGTCATCCAGGCCGACAAAAGTCAGCGAGGTGGTAAGCGGGCCCATGAAGTCATCGGAGAAGCCCACGCCCAATTTTCCGCCCAGGTAATCCAGGCCCCAGTTGTCGGACGCATACCGCGCGGCGTCGGTGATGTGGTTTTGCTTAAGGGCGATCGTACCGTCGACGCTATGGATCAGCTCCAGCATGCGCGCCACCGGGTTGATGCCGGATTCGGGCTCGGAAGAGTGGGCAGATACACCGGTAACGGTCAGCTTGACGTGCTTGCCGTCGACTTTGGCATTGACCTCAAAATCATCCCCATTGCGCTTAGCGTATTCCGTACCGGCTTTCTGCAAGCTGGCCGCTAGTTCGGCAGGCTTATCGCTGATAAACGTCGCGACCGAGGCCGATGGAATCTGGTTGGTGGCCATGCCGCCGGTCATCGCGATGATTTCTGCACCTGTGCCTTCGCCCTTGCGGCGCGGGAAGGTGGCCATGACCGTGCCGTAGCCTTTCTCGGCAATCACCACCGGATAGCCGCCATCCAGCGCCAGGTTGTACTGCGGGGTCGGGTTGTGCTCGAAGTAGTAGGGGATCGCGTCGCCGGAGGTTTCCTCGGTGGTGTCCACCAGCAACTTGAAATTGCGCGCCAGTGGCAGCTTCTCCTCCTTGATCACCTTCATCGCATACATCGCCACGACGATGCCGTTTTTGTCGTCCTCGGTACCACGACCGTACATGCGGTCGCCGATCAGCGTGACCTTGAACGGGTCGAGCCTGGTGCCGTCCTTGAGCACCCAATTTTCCGGCGTCACCGGCACAACGTCCGCGTGGGCGTGTATGCCAACCACGTCCTCGCCGCTGCCTTCCAGAGAGATCTCATACACGCGGTTGTCGACGTTACGGAAGTTCAGGTTAAAGGCTTTCGCCAGGGCCTGGATTTTGTCGGCAATCTTGAGAAACTCCGGGTTCTTGTACTGCGGTACACCGTCCACATTGAACGTCGGAATTTCCACCAGCTCGCGTAGGGTTTGCAAGGCGGCCTTGCCGTATTTCACGCGGGTGTAAATGCCCAGCAGCCGGTGGATCTCGTTTTGCTGCTCGGCACTCAAGGTTTTGTTGTCGAGAAAGGCGTTTAGCGCCGCGCCGACGTCAGCGGTTTTGCCCAAGCCGCCTTTCGTTAGAGTGCCGAGAAAACTGCGGAAATTGGTGACGGAAGTCTCGTTGAACTGCTTGAGAATCGCCGCGCTTTGTTGCGGGGTGATGTTGGCGAAAGCAGGCGCGCTCAGTGCCGAAAAGCTGGCGGCGAACAGGCTGGCAGCCGCCCATTGCTTGAGTGGAAAGTGCATGGTTGAAAGCATTCCTTTGCAACGTGGGGTGGGAGGTTTCTGATCAATCTGTCAGAAATATTTCCACACACTACCACTACTGAGGTGGCCATGGTCAAGGCTGGCCAGGGTAGGGGCGTTGACGTTATTCGCCGTGAAGCCGGGGCGAGCGGAGAGTGTTCAGTCGAGGGTATAGCGCACCGACAGCGCCCCTTTTTTCTCCGACAACGCCAGGATCGTCACCTTGCCCAACTCGCCCAGGGTTTGCACATGAGTTCCGCCGCAGGCGTAGCTGGGCAGTTCACCGAAGCCCACTTCGCGGGTGCCATCTTCCAGGGCCATATGGCGCGAATAGTCCGCAGCGATCCATTGGTTGATCTGTCGTTGCAGCACCTCTGCGTCCATGGTCTGTGCGGTCTCGCCACGAATGAACGTGATCTTGCCTTCGCCCGGCCAGTGGTGCGCCTTGATTGGCATCCAGCCCAGGGTTTCACCGGCATTGCCGATCAAATGCCCGGCCGAATGCAGGCGGGTATGCAGGGTGCGGCGGTCTGCATCGACCCACGCGCTGATGGGGCCTGGGGCTATGGCACGGTCCAGATAATGCACCACGCGATCGGCCTCTTGGGTCACGCGCACGACGTTGCTTTCGCCGAGTCGGCCAGTGTCGAAGGGCTGCCCGCCGCCCTGGGGGTGGAAGATCGTCGATTGCAGGATCACCGCGAACTGCCCTTCGTGAGGGGTGCAACTGATCACTTCCAGCTCAGCAGTCAGGTGGTCGTGGGTAAAAAACAGGCGTTCGGTCATGGTCTACATCCGCATCAGGGTTCTGCGGGCAGTATAAATAGTGCGCATATGGGTGATAATCCGCCCAATTATCAATGGACCTGTGCTTCATGAGCATTAATCTTCCTTTGCCGCTGCTGGGCGAAATGGCGATTTTCGTCAAAGTGGTGGAGACCGGCAGCTTTTCTGAAGCGGCGCGGCAATTGAGCGTTTCGCCGTCGGCGGTGAGCCGCAGCATTTCACGCCTGGAAAAGGCCCTGGCCACCCGTCTGCTGCAACGCACCACGCGCAAATTGCGCCTGAGCGAGGGCGGTGAAGAGGTGTTCAAGCGCTGTCAGGAGATGGTCAATGCGGCGCATTCGGTGATGGAAATCAGCGGCCAGTTCACCCACGAAGCCGAGGGCCTGGTGCGGGTCAGTGTGCCCAAGGCGGTGGGGCGGTTTGTGGTGCATCCGCACATGCCGGCGTTTCTGCGGCGTTACCCCAAGGTGGACGTGCAGTTGATCCTTGAGGACCGGCACGTGGACCTGATCGATGACAATGTCGACTTGAGCATCCGCATCACCGACAGCCCCCCGCCGGGCCTGGTGGGGCGCCAGTTATTGCCGATCGAACATTTGCTCTGTGCGACGCCGCAGTATTTGGCTGAACATGGCACGCCTGGACATCCCCATGACTTGCTGAAGCACAGTTGCATTTACCTGGGTGAAACCCCGGCGGACTCACGCTGGAAGTTCCGCCAGGGCGGTAAGACCGTGACCGTCGGCGTGCGTGGGCGTTATGCAGCGAACCATACTGGCGTTCGGCTGGAAGCGGTGTTGCAGGATGTCGGGATTGGCAGTCTGCCGTACTTTACGGCGCGCCATGCCTTGGAGGCGGGGCACTTGGTGCAGGTGTTGCCGGAGTGGGAGTTTATTGCGTCCTACCATGGTCAGGCTTGGCTGCTGCATTCGCCTACGCGCTACCTGCCGCCGAAGTTGCGGGTGTTCATCGATTACCTGGTGGCGTGCATGGCGAAGGAGCCGACATTGCATCGCAGGTAGGCGAGGGAGCCC
The DNA here is from genome assembly GCF_030687575.1 of Pseudomonas sp. FP2309. Taxonomy (NCBI): domain Bacteria; kingdom Pseudomonadati; phylum Pseudomonadota; class Gammaproteobacteria; order Pseudomonadales; family Pseudomonadaceae; genus Pseudomonas; species Pseudomonas sp. FP2309. Next base: position 1,977,634 of record NZ_CP117439.1, read on the forward strand.
GCTTGGCTGCGATGTGGGCGACAAGGTCCGTCAGTTGGGCCGAGGCAATACCATCGCAGGCAAGTCGGCGCCCGGAGAAGGGCGCTTCCCACGTCAGTGTTTGCTTTGATCCTGGGGCATGGCCAGCAGCTGCTTCTCCTGGTTCCAGTCGAACGGTTCGTCGTTCAGCTCGGCTTCATGGCGACGTTCTTCCAGGGCCTGGTACAGGTCCAGTTCTTCGTCGGGCATGAAGTGCAGGCAATCGCCGCCAAAGAACCACAGCAGGTCGCGCGGCACCAGATGGGCAATTTGCGGGTAACGCAGGATGACCTGGCTCATCAGGTCCTGGCCCAGGTACTGGCTTTCGATCGGGTCGATCGGCAACAGGGCGCGCAGTTCGTCAAAGCGCTCCAGGAACAGGGTGTGGCTCTCCTCGGGCACTTGTTCGGCTTCGCCGACGGCAACCAGGATGCTGCGCAAGTGGTCGAGCAAGACGAGATGATCGGCAACGACGTTGGACACGAGATAAGTCCTCTAAAGCAAAAACGGGCGCGAGAGTATATAGCCCTCGTGCCCGTATTTATATGACCGCTGGACTCAGCGCACTTTGCCTTCGGCCTGGGTCAGTTCTTCCTTGTTGAAATCATCCACGTCGATCACCTTGCGTCGCGCTGTTTCGGCGTCACGCAGGGTCTGCGCTTCGGCCGGCTGCAACACGCCGGTATTCAGGGCGGCATCGATGGCATGCTCGCCGGCAGTCGGTTTGAACTGGCCGCTTTTCAGCGCGGTATGGAGTTTTTTCTGCAGCGGATGGCTGGCACCGAGCAGATCGTAAGCCTGTTGCAGCGCGCCCACCGGATCGTCCGCCGATTGCGGGCGGTAGCAGCCGGCCAGCAATTCTTCCAGGGTCGGGTCACCTTTGGCACGGCCGATCACTGCGGCTACCTGGGCATCCAGTGCATCCGACGGCCCGGTATGGCGGCGGCCGAACGGGAACACGATCACCCGCAGCAGACAGCCAAGCACCTTGCTGGGGAAGTTGCTCAGCAGTTCATCCAGTGCGCGTTCCGATTCACCGAGGCTTTCTTCCATGGCCCAGGCGAACAGCGGTTCCATATGGTCCGGCGAATCCAGGTCGTGATAACGCTTGAGCGCCGCCGACGCCAGGTACATGTGGCTCAGCACATCGCCCAGACGCGCCGACAGGCGCTCGCGACGTTTCAATTCGCCGCCCAACAGCATCATGCTCAGGTCGGCGAGCAGGGCGAATGCGGCGGCCTGACGATTGAGCGCGCGGAAATAACCCTGGCTGAGGCGGTTGCCGGGGGCTTTTTCGAAATGGCCGAGGCCGAGGTTCAGCACCAGGGTACTGGCGGCGTTGCTCACGGCAAACCCGATGTGTTGCATCAGCAGGCCGTCGAATTCCTTCAGCGCCTGGTCGCGGTCCTCACGCCCGGCCAGGGCCATCTCCTTGAGCACGAACGGATGGCATCGGATCGCGCCCTGGCCGAAGATCATCAGGTTGCGCGAGAGGATATTCGCGCCTTCCACCGTGATGAAAATGGGCGCGCCTTGCCAACTGCGGCCCAGGTAGTTATTCGGGCCCATGATGATGCCCTTGCCGCCGTGCACATCCATCGCGTGGCTGATGCACTCGCGACCGCGCTCGGTGAGGTGGTACTTGAGGATCGCCGACAGCACCGAGGGTTTCTCGCCCAGGTCAACCGCATTGGCGGTGAGCATGCGTGCGCTGTCCATCAGCCAGGCGTTACCGCCAATCCGCGCCAAGGCTTCCTGGATACCTTCGAAGGCCGACAGCGGCACGTTGAACTGCTCGCGCACTTGGGCATATTGGCCGGTCACCAGGCTGGTGAACTTGGCCGCGCCAGTACCGACGGCCGGCAGGGAAATGGAGCGGCCCACCGACAGGCAGTTCATCAGCATCATCCAGCCCTTGCCGAGCATTTCCTGGCCGCCGATCAGGTAGCTCAGGGGGATGAATACGTCCTTGCCGGAATTGGGGCCGTTCATGAAAGCGGCGCCCAGGGGCAGGTGACGGCGACCGATCTCTACGCCGGGGGTATCGGTGGGAATGAGCGCCAGGCTGATGCCCAGATCTTCCTCGTCGCCCAGCAGATGGTCTGGGTCATAGGCCTTGAAGGCCAGCCCGAGCAGCGTCGCGACGGGGCCGAGGGTGATGTAGCGTTTTTCCCAGTTCAGGCGCAGGCCGAGGGTTTCCTGGCCTTCCCATTCACCTTTGCAGATCACGCCGGTGTCGGGCATGGCGCCGGCGTCGGAGCCGGCCAGCGGGCCGGTTAGGGCAAAGCACGGGATATCGTCGCCGCGTGCCAGACGTGGCAGGTAGTGGTTACGTTGTTCTTCGGTGCCGTAGTGCAGCAACAACTCGGCTGGACCGAGGGAGTTGGGCACCATCACGGTAGAGGCCAGGTCGCCGCTGCGGGTGGCGAGTTTCATCGCGACCTGGGAATGGGCATAGGCGGAGAACCCTTTGCCGCCGTATTCCTTGGGAATGATCAGGGCGAAAAAGCCATGGGTCTTGATGTGCGCCCAGGCGGCCGGGGGCAGGTCCATGGCCTGGCCAATGTCCCAGTCGCTGACCATGGCACAGAGTTCTTCCGTGGGGCCATCAATGAAGGCCTGTTCTTCTTCGGTCAGTCGGACTTTGGGGTAGGCCAGCAACTTGTCCCAGTCGGGGCGACCGCTGAACAACTCACCATCCCACCACACAGTGCCGGCATCGATGGCGTCGCGTTCGGTTTCGGACATCGGCGGCAACACTTTCTGAAACCAACTGAACAGCGGCTTGGTGAAGTATTGGCGGCGCAGGTCCGGTAGCAACAACGGCGCTGCGATTACAGCGATCAAGACCCAGAAAATCAGCAGCAGCCAACCCGGTGCATGGCTCCAGGCGCCCATCGCCAACAGGTAAACGGCGACCACGCCCAGGGCGGGCAGGGGCGCGGTGCGGCGGTGTGCCAGGTAGGCAACGCCGACCACCAGAACCAGTATCCACAACAACAGCATATTCAATCCTCCGTGAAACCAGGGGCGAAACCACCAAGGAGCTTAGTCGGCATCCGAGAAAGCGCGGCAGTCAGGGTGTTACGAGTTGTACTGAAGGCACCGATCAACAGGCGCCGACATTTGGCCGAATCGTCGTTATCTCTGTGGCAGGCCTGTCGTTAAACTCCAGGCTTCCTTCGGAGATAACGCGCATGGAAACGTACCTGAGGCCCAGCCGCTTCATCGATAGTGACCACCCTGCGGTGGTGGAGTTCGCCGAAAAACATCGCGGTTCCAGCGCGGATCTGCGTGACCAGGCAGTCAGTCTGTACTACGCCGTACGTGAGGCCGTGCGCTACAACCCGTATACCTTCAGCCGTGATCCAGGCACCTTGAATGCCAGCTTTGCGTTGGCCACCCGTGAGAGCTACTGCGTGCCCAAGGCCACCTTGCTGGCGGCCTGCGCACGTCACTGCGGCATCCCGGCGCGCATCGGCCTGGCGGATGTGCGCAATCACTTGTCGACGCCGCGCTTGCTCGCGCTGCTCAAGAGTGACGTGTTCGCCATGCACGGCTACACCGAGTTGTACCTGAACGGCGCCTGGGTCAAGGCCACGCCGGCGTTCAATGCGCAACTGTGTGAGGTGTTCGATGTGCCGCCGTTACCCTTCGATGGGCTCAACGACAGCGTGTTTCATGCGTTCAACCGCCAGGGCCAGCGCTCGATGGAGTACGTCGTGGACCACGGCCAATTTGCCGATGTGCCTGAAGAGTTGTTCTTCGGCCATATTCAGAAATGCTACCCGCACCTGTTTGAGGAACACCTGCCAAGCCTGCTGGGCGACATGCAGAGCGATTTGAGCCGCGAATGAACCGGCGTATGCTGCTGCGTTCATCAAGCCATGTTCATCAACGATAAGGCGCGGTCATGCTGAAGATCTGGGGTCGTAAAAATTCATCAAACGTCCGTAAAGCACTGTGGTGCGCCGAGGAACTCGGTCTGGAGTATGAAGCCATTGATGCAGGCGGGGCTTTTGGTGTGGTGGACACCCCGCAGTACCGGGAGATGAACCCCAATGGCCGGGTGCCAGTGATCCAGGATGGTGATTTTGTGTTGTGGGAATCCAACACCATCGTGCGTTACCTCTGCGCCAAACACGCGTCGGCGTTTTACCCGAGTGATCTGCAAGCCCGGGCCAACGCCGAAAAATGGATGGACTGGACCACCTCGACCCTGGCCGAGCCGTTCAAAGCCGTGTTCTGGGGCATCGTGCGCACCCCGGCGGACAAACAGAACTGGGACAGCATCAACGCCGGGCGCCAAGCATGTATCGATGCTCTCGCGACCGTCGACCAGGCACTGGCCGACCACCCTTACCTGTCGGGCGATACGTTCGGTATGGGTGACATCCCCCTGGGCTGCTTTATCTACGCCTGGTTCGAGATGCCCATCGAACGCCCTGCAATGCCGCATCTAGAGGCCTGGTATGCGCGCCTGCAACAACGCCCGGCCTACCGCAAAGCGGTGATGACTGCGTTGACTTAATACCCACTATTAATACGGGTGACTGTACTTGTGCTGCGCGGGCACGCACCATGCCCGCCATGCATCCCGGGTTGAACTACCTGCGCTGCGCCCTCATCTATTCTTTCTATTCCCTTCTTTGGTGCGTATTCCGATATGAGTTCCGCTCTGTCCATCCGGCAGCTAACCAAAACCTACGGCAACGGTTTCCAGGCCCTGAGTGGTATCGATCTGGACGTTGCCGAAGGTGACTTCTTCGCCTTGCTCGGCCCCAACGGTGCCGGTAAATCCACCACCATCGGTATCCTCTCCACCCTGGTCAACAAGACCAGCGGCACGGTGAATATCTTCGGTCACGACCTGGACAAATCCCCGGCGGCGCTCAAGCGCTCCATCGGCGTTGTGCCCCAGGAATTCAATTTCAACCAGTTTGAAAAGACCTTCGACATCGTCGTGACCCAGGCCGGCTACTACGGCATCCCGGCGAAAATCGCCAAGGAGCGCGCCGAGCAATACCTGACCCAACTGGGCCTGTGGGACAAACGCGACGTGCCGTCGCGCTCGCTCTCCGGCGGTATGAAGCGGCGCCTGATGATCGCCCGTGCGCTGGTGCATGAACCGCGTCTGCTGATCCTCGACGAACCCACCGCTGGCGTGGACATCGAGCTGCGTCGTTCGATGTGGACCTTCCTCACTGAACTGAACGAGAAGGGCATTACCATCATCCTCACCACCCATTACCTGGAGGAGGCTGAGCAACTGTGCCGCAACATCGGCATCATCGACCACGGCACCATCGTCGAGAACACCAGCATGCGTAATCTGCTGGGACAGTTGCATGTGGAAACCTTCCTGCTGGACCTGAAGAACAACCTGTCGGTGGCGCCGCAACTGCTCGGCTACCCGAGTCGCCTGGTGGACAGCCACACCCTGGAAGTCCAGGTGGACAAGGCCATGGGCATCACCGCGCTGTTCACTCAGTTGGCGACCCAGAACATTGAGGTGCTGAGCCTGCGTAATAAAACCAATCGCCTTGAGGAGTTGTTCGTGTCCCTGGTGGAGAAAAATCTGACGAAGGTGGCGGTATGAGTTCGGAACTGCAACCCAACCTTGTTGCCCTGCAAACCATCGTCTACCGCGAAGTGAAGCGCTTTACCCGGATCTGGCCGCAGACCTTGCTGCCGCCGGCGATCACCATGGTTTTGTACTTCGTGATCTTCGGTAACCTGATCGGTCGGCAGATCGGCGACATGGGTGGTTTTACCTACATGGAGTACATCGTACCGGGCTTGATCATGATGTCGGTGATCACCAACTCCTACGGCAACGTGGTGTCGAGTTTCTTCGGCAGCAAGTTCCAGCGCTCCATCGAAGAGCTGATGGTGTCGCCGGTGTCGCCGCACACCATTCTGATCGGCTACACCCTGGGCGGCGTACTGCGCGGTTTGATGGTCGGTGTGATCGTGACACTGCTGTCGCTGTTCTTTACCCACCTGCAGGTGCATCACCTGGGCTTGACCATTCTGGTGGTGGTGCTGACGGCGACGATCTTCTCGCTGCTGGGGTTCATCAACGCTGTATTCGCACGCAATTTCGATGACATTTCGATCATCCCGACTTTCGTGCTGACGCCGCTGACTTACCTGGGCGGAGTGTTCTATTCCATCACCTTGTTGCCGCCATTCTGGCAGACGGTGTCGCTGGCCAACCCGGTGCTGCACATGGTCAACGCCTTCCGCTACGGCATCCTGGGCGTGTCGGATATCAAGATCAGCGTGGCGATCACTTTCATGATCGTGGCCACGGTGGTGTTGTACATCGGTTGCGCGCGGTTGCTGGTGAGTGGTCGGGGGATGCGCACTTAAATGCTGACTTAACGGCGGCCAAAAAATGTGGGAGGGGGATTGCCCCTCCCACATGTTGTTTAAGTGCAGGCTTTAGTTTTTCAGCGCCAGATCAATCAGCGCGTGCAACTCTTCAACAGCCAGCGGCGACGTTGAGAACAAAATACGAAACACTGTCGGCGCCGCGATCAGATTGATCAACCGGTCGACACTCGGCGGTGTGTCTTGCGGGTAGCGGTCGACGATTGTCTGCAACTGCCGACTCAAGATGCTCACGCACTGGCCCGGCGTCAGGCTGCACTGCACGTCGCGCATCATATTGCGCCCAAGCTCCGAACTCATTTCATCCAGGTATTGCTCGGCCCAGGCTTGCAGGTCCCCGCGCAGGCTGCCGGTATTGGCTGGTTCGCTGTCCGGGCGCATGCGCGCAACGGCCACATCGGCCAGCAGCGCGGACAGCTCGCCCCAGCGCCGGTAGATGGTCGACGGCGTGACGCCTGCGCGTGCGGCAATCAGGGGCACGGTCACGCTCGTGCGTTCATGGGTCTCCAACAGTTCGCGCACTGCCGAATGAACGGATTCTTGTACCCGGGCACTACGGCCCCCCGGGCGGAGGCCTTCTTTGATCGCCATGTTTGCGACCTTAACACAAAGAATTTGCTTTAAGCGCTGGTCAGTCGCACACTCCACAAAAGCAAAATATTAGCTTTAGCGGAGCGTGCCCATGACTAGCCTGACTTCTCACCGTTCCAGCCTGGTATTCCTCGCGATCACGTTGCTGACGTTTCTGGCCGCTTCCAGCGCGCCGACGCCGTTGTACCACCTGTATCAAGAAGGCCTGCATTTTTCGGCGGGCACGCTCACGCTGATCTTTGGCGTCTACGCCTTGAGCCTGCTGGCGGCGCTGCTGACTGTGGGTTCGCTGTCGGACCACCTGGGGCGCAGGCCGGTGATTTTTGCCGCGCTGGTTCTGAACATGTTGGCGATGTTGCTGTTTATCAATGAAAGCAGCGTGGCTTGGCTGATCGCCGCCCGTACGTTACAGGGCTTTGCCACCGGCATGGCCACCGCGGTGCTGGGGGCGGCGTTGCTCGACACCGATCGCCAACAGGGGCCGCTGGTCAACAGCGTGGCGCCGTTGTTGGGGATGGCGTGTGGGGCGATGGGCTGCAGCCTGCTGGTGGAGTACGCGCCGTTGCCGACCACCTTGATCTATTGGGTGCTGCTTAGCTTGATGCTCCTGCAAGCGCTGTATGTATGGCGCCTGCCGGAAACCGTCAGCCCAATGCCCGGCGCGATGGCTTCCCTGTGGCCCACCTTGCATGTGCCGGCCCAGGCGCGCCGCGCGTTGTGGATTGCCTTGCCGGTGGATGTCGCGGTGTGGGCCATGGGTGGTTTTTATCTGTCCCTGGCGCCGTCGCTGGTGCGGGCCGCGACCGGGTCGACGTCAAACCTGATCGGTGGCGGGTTGGTGGCGGTGCTCACATTGAGCGGTGCCGTGATGATTTACCGCCTGCGCAGTCGCCCGGCCGACAGGGTTCTGCGCCTGGGGGCGGGGTTGCTGGCGGTGGGCGTGGCGCTGATCCTGAGCGCTGTGCACGCGGGGAGCGTGGCGTTGTTTTTCGCCGCGACGTTGATTGCCGGCAGCGGTTTCGGCGCCGGGTTCCTGGGCGCTGTACGCAGCGTGGTGCCGCTGGCGTTGCCCTACGAGCGGGCGGGGTTGATGTCGGCGTTTTATGTGCTCAGTTACCTGGCCTTCTGCGTGCCGTCGCTGTTGGCGGGTAACTTGATCCGCCGGTTTGGCTTGGTTGTGACCACCGACGCCTATGGCGTGTTGTTGATCGTGCTGGCACTCAGCGCCTTGATCGCGCTGCTGGTGCAGGATTCCTACAGGGCCAGGGCGACATCCAACCGCTGATCCGGTAATAATCGGCGACACCCAAAGCCGTGAGATTCAAGTATGAAGATCATCCGCAGCAAGGACTTCACCGGCAGCCGTGCCTGGGAAGCATTGGATATCGCCAACATGAACGGCATCACCACCCGTTTGCATTGGACCGATCAGCCCTATCGCTGGCACATCAACGACGGTGAAGAAGTGTTCGTGGTGTTGGATGGGCGGGTGAACATGCACTACCGCGACAAGGGGTTTGAGCAGGTGGCGGAGTTGGCCGTGGGAGACATTTTCTACGCCAGCGTCGGCACCGAGCATGTGGCGCATCCCCAGGGCCCGGCGCGGATTCTGGTGATAGAAGGCGAGGGCAGTGTCTAGCGCTTATTGGTAAAACAGATAACAGTTAGAGATATTACCCGTTATATAGATATTCGATCAGGTTCTACCATGGTCTCAACCTCATGCGAGGAAGAGGATGTTCATCATGACCTGCTCCAATACATTTAGTTACAAGCCCTTCAGTCACCTGACCCGTCCGCGGGAAGTGATCCGCCAATTCACCCCGAACTGGTTTGCCGCGACCATGGGCACCGGCGTGCTGGCGCTGGCCTTGGACCAGTTTCCAGTGAGCCTGCCGGGGGTGCGGGCGGTCGCTGAAGGGTTGTGGCTGTTTACCATCGGCCTGTTCGCTCTGTTCAGCGTGTTGTACGGCGCGCGCTGGGTGATGTTTTTCCACGAAGCACGCCGAATCTTCGGTCACTCCACGGTGTCGATGTTTTTCGGCACCATCCCCATGGGACTGGCGACCATTCTCAACGGCTTGCTGGTGTTCGGCCTGCCACGTTGGGGGGCTGATGTAATTCCCCTGGCTGAAGCCCTGTGGTGGCTGGACGTGGCCATGGCCCTGGCCTGCGGTGTGCTGATCCCGTTCATGATGTTCACCCGCCAGGAACACAGCATCGACCAGATGACCGCCGTGTGGCTGTTGCCGGTGGTCGCCGCCGAAGTCGCCGCGGCCAGTGGTGGCTTGCTCGCGCCGCATCTGGTCGACGCCCATGGGCAACTGGTGATGCTGGTGACCAGTTACGTGCTGTGGGCGTTTTCCCTGCCAGTGGCGTTCAGCATCCTGACCATCCTCATGCTGCGCATGGCCCTGCATAAGCTGCCCCACGCCAATATGGCCGCGTCGAGTTGGCTGGCGCTGGGTCCCATTGGTACGGGGGCCCTCGGCATGTTGTTGCTGGGGGGCGATGCTCCTGCGATCTTTGCCGCCAATGGCCTGCCCGGCGTCGGTGAAATCGCCAGCGGCCTTGGCCTGATCGCGGGCATCACGTTGTGGGGCTTCGGCCTGTGGTGGATGCTGATCGCGGTGCTGATTACCCTGCGTTACTTGCGCGCCGGTATTCCGTTCAACCTCGGTTGGTGGGGATTTACCTTCCCCTTGGGGGTGTATGCCCTGGCCACGCTGAAACTGGCCGCCGTGCTGCACCTGGGGTTCTTCAGCGTAGCTGGCAGTGTGTTGGTGGTCGCCTTGGCGCTGATGTGGTGGGTGGTGGCCAAGCGCACCGTGCAAGGCGCCTACAAAGGTGAGCTTTTTGTTTCACCGTGTATTGCAGGATTAGGGAATAAGTAAGCGCGATTAGGTAAAGTCGTGGCCTGATAAATAAAGGCCACGCAGGAACACGGACGATGAGCCACCCCTCGCAATTCACCTTGCTGCGCACGCGGCGCTTTTTGCCGTTCTTCATTACCCAGTTGCTGGGCGCGTTCAACGACAACATCTTCAAGCAATCGTTGATCCTGGCCATTCTCTACAAGCTCACTATCGATGGTGACCGCTCTATCTGGGTCAACCTCTGTGCCCTGCTGTTTATCCTGCCGTTCTTTCTGTTCTCGGCGTTGGCCGGGCAGTTTGGCGAGAAATTCAACAAGGACGCACTGATCCGCGCGATCAAGATCGGCGAGATCGTGATCATGGCCGTGGGCGCCACCGGCTTTCTGACTAACCACCTGGAGTTGATGCTGTTGGCGCTGTTTGCCATGGGCACGCACTCGGCGCTGTTCGGCCCGGTCAAGTATTCGATCATGCCCCAGGCCCTGCATGACGACGAGTTGGTGGGCGGCAATGGCCTGGTGGAAATGGGCACCTTCCTGGCAATTCTGGCCGGCACCATCGGCGCAGGCGTCATGATGTCGTCCGTGCACTATGCGCCCGTGGTGTCGGTGGCGATTGTCGGCGTGGCGCTGCTGGGGTATCTGGCCAGCCGCAGCATTCCCCGTGCGGCGGCGTCGACCCCGCAGTTGCGCCTGGACTGGAACATCTTCACCCAGTCGTGGGCCACTTTGCGCATGGGCCTGGGACAGACGCCGGCGGTGTCGCGCTCGATCGTCGGCAACTCATGGTTCTGGTTTGTCGGGGCGATCTACCTGACGCAGATTCCGGCGTACGCCAAAGAGTGGTTGTACGGCGACGAAACCGTGGTGACGTTGATCCTCACCGTGTTCTCGGTGGGTATCGCCCTCGGTTCGATGCTCTGCGAGAAACTCTCCGGGCGTAAGGTGGAAATCGGCCTGGTGCCCTTCGGTTCATTCGGCCTGACGGTGTTCGGCCTATTGTTGTGGTGGCATTCCGGCGGCTTCCCGCAGAACGTCCAGGCCAACGACTGGCTGGCGGTGCTCAGTGTCGGCCAGGCGTGGTGGGTGTTGTTCGATATTCTCGGTCTGGGGGTGTTCGGCGGTTTCTATATCGTGCCGCTGTATGCGCTGATCCAGTCGCGTACCGCCGAGAACGAGCGCGCACGGGTGATTGCCGCCAACAACATCCTCAACGCGCTGTTCATGGTGGTGTCGGCGATAGTGTCGATCCTGTTGCTGAGCGTGGCCAAACTGTCGATCCCCGAGCTGTTCCTGGTGGTGTCGCTGCTCAACGTCGCGGTCAACACCTACATCTTCAAAATCGTCCCCGAGTTCACCATGCGTTTCATGATCTGGCTGCTCAGCCATTCCATGTACCGCGTGGAGCACCGCAACCTGCAGGCCATTCCTGATGAAGGCGCGGCGTTGCTGGTGTGCAACCACGTGTCGTTCGTCGATGCACTGTTGATTGGCGGCGCAGTGCGGCGGCCGATTCGCTTTGTCATGTACTACAAGATCTACCGCCTGCCGGTGCTCAATTTCATTTTCCGCACCGCCGGGACGATTCCGATTGCCGGGCGCAATGAAGACATCCAGATCTACGAAAAAGCCTTCACACGCATTGCGCAGTATCTGAAGGAAGGCGAGTTGGTATGCATCTTCCCGGAAGGCAAGTTGACCGCCGATGGCGAGATGAACGAATTTCGCGGCGGCGTGACGCGGATTCTGGAAGAGACGCCGGTGCCGGTGATTCCGATGGCGTTGCAGGGGCTGTGGGGGAGTTTCTTCAGTCGCGATCCGAACAAGGGGTTCTTCCATCGAATCTGGTCGCGGGTGGTGTTGGTGGCGGGTGAGCCGGTGGTGGCAGACGCGGCGACGCCTGAGCAGTTACAGGTGCGCGTCGGGGCATTGCGAGGGGGTATCAGGTAGTTTCTTGCCGGTTACCAGGGACGCTTTGCAAGCAAGCCCGCGCTCACATTTGACCGAGTTGTCATGCGGCCGGGTGCGAGGGCGGGCTTGCAAGCGAAAACGGCAGTGGCTTAAGTGCTGATCTTGAGGCCAATGAGCCCGCAAATGATCAGTGCCACGCTGGCCAACCGAAACAACGCCATGGATTCGCCAAACAGGATAATCCCGGCAATCACCGTGCCCACGGCGCCTACGCCAGTCCATACGGCATAGGCGGTACCCAGTGGCAGCTCTTTGACTGCAAGCCCCAGCAGCCCGAGGCTGATGGCCATGGCGACAATCGTCAGGGCGGTGGGCAGTGGCTTGCTGAAACCGTCGGTGTACTTAAGGCCTACGGCCCAACCGACTTCAAATAACCCCGCGAAAAACAGAATGATCCAGGACATGATGACCTCGCTTTTTCAGGCGGGGTCGTCCCCGGATTCAACGCACGTTGGCGCCGCGAGGTCGTCCCCGCGAAGCCGGTAGGGTGCCGAAAACGGACCAGGCGATCAAGTTTGCGCGGTGTTCTGCGCCGCTCGACGGTCTTCCTTTTCGCTCATTCGGCGGAAATAGGTCGACAGCAATGCCCCGGAAATATTGTGCCAGACGCTGAACAGCGCACTCGGCACCGCCGCCAGTGGCGAGAAGTGCGCACTGGCCAGCGCGGCGCCCAGCCCGGAGTTCTGCATACCCACCTCCAGCGCCAGCGACTTGCGTTGCGCCAAGGGCAACTTGAACACGCGGCCGGTGAAGTAGCCCAGCACGTAACCGAAGCTGTTGTGCAGCATCACCACTGCCATGATCAGCAAGCCCGATTCGGCAATCTTCGCCTGGCTGGCGGCAACCACGGCTGCGACGATGATCACGATGCTGATCACCGACACCAGTGGCAACACCTCCACCGCATGGCGCACCCGCTCACCGAGCAGGCGTTGTGCGACCACGCCGAGCACGATCGGCAGCAGCACCACTTGCAGGATCGACCAGAACAGCTCCATGAACGACACCGGCAGCCAGGCCGAGGCCAGCAGCCAGATCAGCGCCGGCGTGAGCAACGGGGCGAGGAGGGTGGTGACGGCCGCAATGGCCACCGACAGCGCCAGGTCACCCCGGGCCAGCCAGGTCATCACGTTGGACGAAGTGCCGCTTGGGCAGCAACCGACCAGGATCACACCGACGGCAATTTCCGGCGGCAGGTGAAACACCTGGCACAACAGCCAGGCCACGCCCGGCATGATCACAAAGTGCGCAACCACGCCGAGCGCCACACGCCAGGGGTGGCGTGCGACTTCGGCGAAGTCATCGAGTTTAAGGGTCAGCCCCATGCCGAACATCACCAGGCCCAGCAGCGGCACAATGGCGCTTTTAAGGCCAATGAACCAGCTGGGTTCGAGGAAGGCCAGGACGGCGAAAATCAACACCCAGTAGGCGAAGGTATTGCCGACGAAGCGGCTCAAGGCGGCGAGTGCTCGCATGGGGATGTCCTTGTTATTAGCGTGCTGGATGTGGCGATCCGATCAGTGTGGAAACAGGCCTGCCACACTGATCGTGCTCACTTGGGGTCGGTCGGGTCAGATGCCTTGTGGCGTCTCTTCACCGCCCAGTGCTTCCACCAGCGCCGGCAGGAACTCGCCAAACGTCAGCATCATCAGGGTAAAGCTGGCGTCCAACTGGCCCAGGGCCTCGTCGCCGCCATCCTGTTCCGCCTGATCCTGCAGCAGGTCTTCGAATTTCAGGCGCTTGACGGTCATTTTGTCGTCGAGCATGAAGGACAGCTTGTCCTGCCAGGCCAGTGACAGTTGAGTCACGACTTTGCCGGTGGTCAGGTGCAGTTGGATTTCTTCGCCGGTCAGGTCCTGGCGCTTGCAGCGCACAATGCCGCCGTCTTCGTGTGTGTCGCGCAGTTCGCATTCGTCGAGGACGAAAAAGTCATCGGCCGGTTTTTGGGTGGTAACCCAGTCGGTCATGATCGCCGTCGGCGCGGTCTTCACGGTCAGTGGCCGTACCGGCAGGGTGCCGATCACTTCACGCAGGGTCGAGAGCAAGTCTTCGGCGCGTTTCGGGCTGGCCGAGTTGACCAGGATCAGGCCCTGTTTTGGCGCGATGGCGGCGAAGGTCGACGAACGACGGATAAACGCGCGCGGCAGGAAGGCCTGGATGATTTCATCCTTGATCTGGTCACGTTCCTTCTTATAGACCTTGCGCATTTGCTCGGCCTCGATCTCTTCGACTTTCTCTTTAAGTGCGTCACGCACCACGCTGCCCGGCAGGATGCGTTCTTCCTTGCGCGCGGCGATCAGCAGGAAGTCACCGCTGACGTGTACCAGGGGAGCATCTTCACCTTTACCAAAAGGTGCGACGAAACCGTAGGTGGTCAACTCCTGGCTTGCACAAGGGCGCGCCAGTTTGGTGGCCATTGCAGTTTCCAACGCCTCGGCATCAACAGGCAGATCTTGGGTCAGGCGATAGATAAGCAGGTTCTTGAACCACATGGGGTGAGTCTCTCCTTTATACAAAGGGGGGCATTATTCTCTTGATATCGCCCCAGGCCAACCCTGCCTAAGCCATTGGAAGGCCTCAAAAAAAAGATTTAAGAAAGTGCTTGCCAGACCCTGGGTCGCTCCGTAGAATGCGCGCCACACCGAGACGAAGGGTGATTAGCTCAGCTGGGAGAGCATCTGCCTTACAAGCAGAGGGTCGGCGGTTCGATCCCGTCATCACCCACCATTCGCTTCATGTGTTACGCGCAGCGGTAGTTCAGTCGGTTAGAATACCGGCCTGTCACGCCGGGGGTCGCGGGTTCGAGTCCCGTCCGCTGCGCCATATTCGGTAACCTGGAACGCTGAACGCCAGGTCACCACAGAAAGCCCGCTCATCGAGCGGGCTTTTTTCTGTCCGAAATATGGCAAAAAAACGTGCAGGAAACTTTTTTTAGATAAAGTGCATTTAAATCAAGACATTACGATTTTTTGGTGTATGATGCGCCCACACCGAAACGAAGGGTGATTAGCTCAGCTGGGAGAGCATCTGCCTTACAAGCAGAGGGTCGGCGGTTCGATCCCGTCATCACCCACCATTCGCTTCAAGTGTTACGCGCAGCGGTAGTTCAGTCGGTTAGAATACCGGCCTGTCACGCCGGGGGTCGCGGGTTCGAGTCCCGTCCGCTGCGCCATATTTGCTTCCATTAAGGCCCACTGAACGCCTGGAAGCCACGGAAATAGCGGCCTTGTGCCGCTTTTTTCGTTTTCTGAATTCCATTCAGATCCATCTCCAGCCACGGTTTTCAAGTACCCATTTTTAAGTACACCGCTGGCGCAGCCTTTTTACGATTCCATGTGCATCAATTTTCGTATTGGTCCGTCTACCGCTTGGTTGTAGTCCCCCTCCTAGATGCAGAAGGAGGTGTCTGATGGCTCTGACAGATACAGCGATCAAGCAAGCCAAGCCCGCCAGCCTTATACGTTAACTGTGGGATTATCTCTGCAAGTGCCCACGACGGGTTCGAGTCTCAAGGAGGCTCGGCAGTGGAGAGAGGCTGCACGTGTGCTGGTGGCCAACAATATCGATTTGAATGTCGACCTAAAACCGGCCAGTCACGTCCGTCGTCATAAGCATCTGCTGGAAGCGCTCCAGAAAGACCGACTCGGCGCGGGTCATCTTTTGTTCGCGATTCCACAGCAAATAAACGTTCACATCGCTGACACCCTCCCAGGGCGGCAGGCGCCAGATTTCATCGGCTTGCACATCGGCGGCGACAATGTGTTCGGGCAGGCAGCCAATGCCATATCCGGCCGCGACCAAACGCAAGATCTCATCCAGGCTGGGTGAAGACGCGACAATGCGTCCAGTGAAGCCTTGTTGATCCCTGAACACGGTCAGCGGCGATAAATTGCCGCCGATCTGGTCACTGGTGAAACTCACGAAATTTTCGCTTTGCAGGTCTGACAAGGTCAGGTTCTTGCGACCAAACAGCCGATGGCGCTTCCCACAGAAAAACGCATAGCGCTGTTCAAGCATGACCCGCTGTTCGAGGCGGGGCTGCGGTGTACGGCACAGGCTCAAACCGAAAGACGCGGTCTTTTGCAGCAGCGCGCTGATCACATCCGAGCTGCGCAGTACATCAACTTCCAATTCCACTTGAGGGAACTCATTGTGGAATTGCGCCAGGAACTCATCGTAGCCGCGAGATTGGATACGGCTGATGGACAGCAGCCTGATTTTACCCGTTACCGACTCCGCAGGCGCATCCAGCGCAGGTCCTAAACGGGAGACCGTGCCATAAATCTCTGCGGCGATCTGCATGACTTCCTCGCCAGCCTTGGACAGGGTAATGCGAGGCCCGCGCCGCACGACTAGCTCACTTGATAGTTGCTCCTCCAGTCTTTTGAGCGCCTGACTGATTGCCGGTTGACTCAAGTGCAGGCGGGCGGCGGCCCTGCTGATGCTGCCCTCCTGACCAATAACCAGGAAGGTACGCAACAGGTTCCAGTCCAGGCGGTCATTGAGAAATCGCTTTGCCTCGGGGTCCCTCTGAAAACCAGACGCTGAAATAGTCATTATTTTCCAGGCTTATACTTAAGTATTTAGATTAGAAGCTTTTCCTAGCATAGGGCTTGGCGCACCATCGATCAATGCACCGTGAGAGTGCGACTTTCATGCTCACGCATGACCTTATCTCCTGCCTATAACAATGATTCCCGGGAGCCTCAGATGACGAGCAGAACCTCCACGCCGCGTCGTGCCGCAGCCGCCGCATTTATCGGCACCACCATCGAATTCTATGACTACTACATCTATGCATTTGCCGCGGCACTGGTGTTGGGACAGCTGTTCTTTCCCAGTGAAAACCCGGCCCTCAGCACCATGGCTGCGTTTGGTAGCTTCGCTGTAGGCTTCATTGCTCGGCCGTTCGCCGGGATGGTATTTGGCCATCTAGGTGATCGGCTGGGCCGCAAAAAAATGCTGCTGGTGACCATTGTGCTGATGGGCGTCGCGACGACCGCGATAGGTCTGCTGCCGACTTACGCCCAGGCAGGTATATGGGCGCCTATCGGCCTTGTGGTGCTGCGGTTGCTGCAAGGCATCTCAGTCGGCGGCGAATGGGGCGGCGCGGTACTGATGGCCAGCGAACACGCACCCAAAGGCCGCAAGGTGTTTTTCGCTTCATTCGCTCAATGGGGCAGCCCGGCAGGCCTGTTGCTGGCGCTGATCGCCTTCCGTTTGATCAGTGAAATGGATCAGGACGCCCTGATGAGTTGGGGCTGGCGCATTCCGTTTCTGATGAGCGGGGTGCTGATGATCGTCGGCCTGGTCATTCGTTTCGGCGTGCCGGAATCGCCGGAATTCGCGGAGGTCAAGGAGAGCGACCAGACCTCTGATAACCCGGTGATGGAAGTGCTGCGCACGGGCTGGAAGAACATTTTGTTCGCTGCACTGGCCGTCACCATCGGTTCGGGCGGCTTCTTCTTCACCAATACGTTCATGATCACCTACGTCACTCAGTATCAGGGCATCGACAAGACCACGATTCTGGATTGCCTGTTTGTGGTCACCATCCTGCAGTTCCTTTCGCAACCCTGTTCGGCATTGCTGGCGGAGCGGCTGGGTGAAGGACGGTTTCTCAAGTGGGTGGCGTCGCTATGTATCGTGGTGCCGTATCCGATGTTCCTGCTGGTACAGACCGGCAATCTGTTCTACATGACCGCCGGCATTGCCCTGGCGGTGATCCTGCTGGCCGCACTTTACGCAGTGATCGCCGGCTACATGGCTGAAGCTTTCCCGGCACGAGTGCGATATTCGGGCATTTCGATCGCTTATCAACTCGGGAGTGGCTTGACCGGAGGCCTGACCCCCATGATCGGCACCTTCATCGCCGCTCAGTTCGCCGGGCAATGGATGCCGTTGGCGCTGTTCTTCAGCGTGCTGGCCCTGATGTCACTGACCGGAGTACTGGGGCTGGGGCATCTGCGCAGTGCCAACGCCAACCCGGTCACGCTATCCACTTCCCAAGGAGTCGCATGATGAGCAAGCCTGTCGCGATGTCAGAGGTCGAATGGCAAGCGCGCTGTGAGCTGGCGGCGCTGTACCGCTTGATCGCCTACTACCGCATGACCGACCTGATCGATACCCACATCACTTTGCGGGTACCGGGGCAGGCGCCGCATTTTCTGATCAACCGCTATGGGGTGGCGTTCGAGAGAATGCGCGCCAGCGATCTGATCCTGATCGATCTGCAAGGCAACGTGGTCGGTAGCAACTGCAACGCTGGCAAGGTCAACGCCGCAGGGTTCGTCATCCACTCGGCCATCCACGAGGCGCGCCCGGACCTTCATTGCATCATTCACACCCATACCGCCAGCGGTATGGCGGTGGCGGCCCAGCGCGATGGGTTGCTGCCGCTGACCCAGCATGCGCTGAAGTTCTACGGCAACCTGGCGTATCACACCTATGAAGGCATCGCGTTGTCACTGGACGAGCGCCAGCGTCTGGTCGCCGATCTGGGGTCGCACAAGGCGATGATTTTGCGTAACCACGGTTTGCTGGCGGCCGGTGCGGGTGTAGCGGCGGCGTTCCACGAGATCTATTTTCTGGAGCGGGCCTGCCAGGCGCAGATCCAGGCGATGTCGGCCGGTGTCGCGTTGAATATTCCCAGTGAAGCCGTATGCCAGCACACGGCGGCGCAGTTTGGCCGTGACGGCATCGACGGCATTATCGACCTGGCCTGGCAGGCCGCGCTCAGTCTGATCGACGAGCAGCGCACCGACTGGTGCAGCTGACCATGACCTGTATCGTTTTGCTTTGTCAGGACCCTGCGCTGACCGATTGGCTGGCAGCGCTTTTCGCCGAGCATGCGCCGCACCTGAATGTACTGCGGCCAGACGATGGGCAGGCGCCGTTCGCCGAGGTCGCGGTGTGCTGGTTCCCACCGCCCGGCAGCCTGGGGCGCTTGCCACGCCTGCGCCTCGTGCATTCGATCGGCTCGGGTATCGACCATTTGGCTCAGGACGGCTCTCGCGATACGGCGGTGCCGGTCTGCCGCGTGGTCGACCCTGATCACAGCCTGGGTATGAGCGAGTACGTGCACTGGGGCGTACTGCACTTTCACCGAGGCTTCGATCAGGTGATCGTCGGCAATCTTGTGCAGCACTGGCAGCGGCCGGTGCAGCGAAAAGCTGAAGATTTCAGGGTCGGCGTGATGGGCTTGGGCGCGATTGGTACGCCGGTGGCGCTCAGACTGGCGGCGGCGGGCTACGACGTGCGCGGCTGGGCCCGCACGCCGCGTGAGATCGACGGCGTGACAACCTTCAGCGGTGCCGATGCGCGACGCGAGTTTCTCGATAGCTTGGATGTGCTGATCAACCTGCTGCCCCTTACCCCCGCGACCCAGGGCGTGTTGTGCGATGAGGTCTTCCAGTGCATGGCCAAAGGCAGCGCCTTGATCAATTGCGGCCGTGGCCAACATCTGAACGCCGATGACCTGCAACAGGCACTGGCGAGCGGGCAACTGCGCGGAGCCTTACTGGATGTCTTCGAGCAGGAGCCTTTGCCCGCCGACTCACTGTTGTGGCGCACGCCGGAGGTCTGGGTGACGCCGCACATGGCGTCTGCCGCCTCCGACCTGTGTATCGCCCGGCAAGTCGCCGACAACGTGCAGCGATTGGCCCAAGGGCTTGCACTGAACAATCGGGTCAATCCTGAACTGGGTTATTGACCGCATGTGTTTTGAGAGAGGTCCGCAATGAAAACATTTTTCCACCCGGCGCAGCGCCTTCACCATCCCCGTTCCTACCTGTCGCGCGGCCAGATGCGTCAGCCACAGGAATTGCCCGCACGTATTGACCCGCTGCTGGCGATGGCCGAAAAACTGGGGTACCCCCTGTTGGTACCTCACGACTATGGTCAGGCACCGTTGGCCGCCGTACACAGCGCGGCCTACCTGGACTACCTGAGCAGCGCTTACCAGCAGTGGCACGAAGTGCCGGAAGACTGGGGCGATGAAGTCATGTCCAATATCTATATCCGCGAAGGCAACCCCCTGCGCGGGATTCTGGGCAAGACTGCCCGCTACCTGGCTGATGGCAGCTGCCCGATCGGCGAGCACACCTGGCAGTCCGCCTACTGGTCGGCACAGAGTGCAGTGGCTGCCGCCCACGCGGTTATCGACGGTGACCCGTTCGCCTACGCACTTTGCCGTCCACCGGGGCACCACGCCCGTGCCGAAGCGGCAGGCGGCTTCTGCTTTCTCAACAACGCTGCAATCGCCGCTCAGGTACTGAGGGGCAGGTTTTCCAAAATCGCTGTGCTCGACACCGACATGCACCACGGTCAGGGCATACAGGAGATTTTCTACGATAGGGATGACGTGATGTATGTGTCGATCCATGGTGATCCGACCAACTTCTACCCGGTGGTCGCCGGTTTTGACGATGAAACCGGAACGGGGGCCGGTGAGGGCTTCAACCTGAACTTACCGATGGCCCACGGTGCCAGCGAGGTCGATTTTTTCAACTGTATGGATCAGGCCGCTTCTGCATTGCGCACGTTCGGCCCGGATGTGTTGGTGCTCTCGCTGGGCTTCGATATTTACGAAAACGATCCCCAGTCCAAAGTATCCGTCAGCCATGAGGGCTTCCGTTTACTGGGGCAGCGGATCAAGGCCCTGGGGATTCCTTGTGTGGTGGTGCAGGAGGGCGGTTATGACATCGCCACGCTGGATGAAAATGCCTCACGATTCTTCGACGGCATGACTGCTTGACGTCACACGGGTCGGACCTGCCGCAGTGGCCTTATGAGATTCTTCAGATTGGATATTTCAGGTAGGGCCGATACCGTCTACGTTTTCCCCTGGTAGATATCAGGGGTATCTCATGCACAATCCACACGCTCAGCACGAACAGCAAGAGCGCTCCAGCGGGTCGGCGCGTGAAGACGAAGTGACGACCAATGATCTGTTCAGCACACATTTCTCAGGCTTATCTGCCATTCAAGCTCAGTACCTGGCCCGTTCGGTGTTCGGCATTGACGGCCAGGCGTCGGTACTGACCAGTGAGCGCGATCAGAACTTTAAGATCTCGACCGACCAGGGGCGTGATTTTGTGTTGAAGGCAACCCATCCATCTGAAGATCCCGGCGTAACCGACTTCCAGACCCAGGCTCAATTACACATCATGAACAAGGGGCCAGATGTTCCTGTCCCAAGGTTGAGGCCGACGCTTGACGGTGAGTATGTGCATCGCCGCACTATTCCTGGGTCCGAACAGAGCCAAGCCATCAGAGTCATCGATTTCATACCAGGCTCGCCACTCTACAAGGTGCAGCGCAGCACCAGGCTACTTGAATCACTAGGCGCGGCAATGGCGCATCTGGATATTGCGCTCAAAGGTTTTAATCATCCCCAGATGAATCACAAACTTCTGTGGGACATCCAGCACCTGAAAGCGTTGAGCGCACTGACGAGTTACATCGACGACGATGAAAAACGTAAGCGAGTTCTCGAAGGCTTGAAGCGTTATGGGACCGAAACTGAACCCGCACTCAAGCTTTTGCCAAAGCAAGTCATTCATAACGACATGAACCCGTACAACATCATGGTCGATGATGAGAGTGGGACCAGGCTCACTGCGATCCTGGACCTTGGCGATATGGTTTCGGCCCCACGAGTACAGGACCTTGCAGTGCTCTGCGCCTATCAGTTGTCAGAGGATGACAACGTATTGAGCCATGCCGTGGAGTGCATAAAGGCCTACCACGCTGTCAGCCCGCTCACGCAATCCGAACTCCATCTGCTCCCCAACTTGATCGAAGCCCGCTTGCTGGCCACAGTGCTGATTACCGAGTGGCGATCCAGAGAACATCCTGAAAACAGCGAATACATACTTCGCAACAATCCGTCTGCATGGGCTGGGCTGCGGCGCCTTGAGGCATTTGGGACGGGCCAGGCACAGACCTTTATTTTAGAAAAAATCCAAGAAGCGGGGATGATCGTATGAAAAAAGATTCCAGCATGCTCAATTCGTTTGACGCCACGCGCATGGGGGACTTGCCTTTACGCGAAGCCGACATGATCAAACGGCGCAACAAGGTACTCGGTCCGGCTTACCGTCTGTTTTATGAGGAACCACTCCATATTGTCCGAGGAGAGGGCGTTTACTTGTTTGATCAGGACGGACGACCCTATCTTGATGCGTATAACAACGTAGCGTCTATTGGCCACAGTCGCCCGGAAGTGGTTGAAGCGATTACCCGCCAGGCTTCACTTCTGAATACCCATACCCGCTACCTCCACGAGCTAGTTATTGATTATGCAGAGCGGTTGGTCGGTACGTTTCCGGCAGAGCTGTCACAGGTGATGTTTACCTGCACCGGCAGCGAGGCGAACGATCTGGCACTGCGTATCGCCAAGCGTTTTACAGGCGGCACCGGCGTCATCGTGACTCAACTCGCGTATCACGGTGTGACGGCTTCGGTCGCAGATATCTCACCTTCGCTCGGCGTCGGCGTTCCACTGGGGCAGCACGTACGGACGGTGGAAGCTCCAGATACGTATCTCTTCAGCGACGAAGATATTGGTGCTCGCTTCGCGAAAGCGGTAGGAGAGGCCATCGCTGACCTCAAGCGACATGGGATCAAACCCGCCGCGTTAATCGTCGATTCTATTTTTTCCAGCGACGGCGTGTACTGCGACCCAAAGGGGTTTCTGAAAGAAGCGGTGGATTTGATACGCGCCGAGGGAGGCCTCTATATTGCCGACGAGGTGCAATCCGGCTTTGCGCGAACCGGATCGGCCATGTGGGGCTTTCAGCGGCATGGACTCATCCCCGATATCGTGACGCTCGGCAAGCCCATGGGCAATGGTCATCCCATCGCGGGCCTGGTGGCCAGGCCTGAGGTACTTCAAGCGTTTGGGGATGAAGCCCGCTACTTCAATACGTTTGGCGGCAACCCGGTTTCCTGCGCCGCCGCGATGGCGACGCTTCAAGTGATCCAGAACGATAAGCTGCAGGGCAACGCGGCTCACATTGGCGGGCTGATTCGTACTGGTTTTTGGAAACTTGCCGAAAAATTTGAGCTGATTGGCGATGTCAGAGGTGATGGACTATTTATTGGCGTGGAGCTTGTGGTCGATCGCAAGACCAAGGCTCCCGCCAAAGGGGTGGCCAACCAGATCGTGAACGGCATGCGCCAGCGTGGCGTATTGATAAGCGCAACCGGCCCACGTGGAAATGTGCTGAAGATTCGCCCAATGCTGACGTTCAATGAGGCTCACGCGCAACAATTGTTGATGGCCGCAGCGGGGGCGTTGGAGCGTTTGTGAATCAGTAGAGGCTACGACTCATTGCCGTTGTTAACGACTGCACGCCGGCCTCAATTTTCTCCAGTGGTACGGCGCCGAAACCAAGAACGAAGCACCTGTTTTCCAGGCTGGGGACATTTTTTACGAAACAGGGCGTTCCAAGGAAAATCCCTTCGCGTCTGGATTCATTAATCATGCTCTGATAATTCACCAGTGAAGAACACTCGGCAAAAACATGAAGGCCCGCGCGCGCGCTGGAAAGGCTCACCATGTCACCCAGCGACTTTTCAAGAGATGATCTCAAGAGGTTCTGCCGGGATGAATACTCGGTACGCATCCTGCGAATATGCTGAGCAAAATGCCCTTCATGAATGAAGTCAGCCAGCGCTGCCTGGAGATGCAAAGCCCCCGGTCTGAAAAGCTTGGTACTGGCTTTGGCAAAGGCTTCTGAAAGGTGATGTGGAACCACCAGAAAGCCCATGCGTATCCCTGCGAACATCGCCTTGCTGAAGGTGCCTATGTAGATGACGCGCCCATCATTGTCCAAACCCTGGAGCGAAGGCAGCGGGGCGCCGTCGTATCTGAACTCGCTGTCGTAGTCGTCTTCCAGGACCCATAGATTTTGTGCTCGGGCGCTTTGAAGCAACTCCAGGCGCCTGGACAACGGCATCACGACGCCCGTCGGATATTGATGCGACGGGCTCACGACGACGATCTTTGTCCGTGGCGGGACGTCACTGTTCGCGAGATCCAAACCCTGTTCGTTGACCTCACCCGCTGCCACGTCCAGTCCCGACGCTGCAAAGACGGTAGGGAAGGCCCAGTGGCAAGGATTTTCGACGATCACTGTATCGCCTGCGTCTGCAAGCAATCTCGCACAGAGGTCAACGGCCTGGTGTGTACCGGTCGTGATAATGATCTGGCCGGGATCACAATTGACTGATCGTGAAATTTTCAGATAGCCCGCTATCGCCTCCCGAAGTTGACGTAATCCGCCATGGTCCGCATAGCCAGAGAGCGCCAGATTGCCTTTGCAAAGATGTCTGGCAACAAGCCGCTTCCAGATGTGAAACGGGAAGGCCTGTGAGTCGGCAATCCCAGGCACAAATGCTCCCGTGGTAGTGCCCATGCCGCCCGGCAAACAGCTCAATTGAGCACCACGCCTGGAAAGGTGCATGGAATGCTGCGTGTGTACGCTTTCGGGCGCAGCACCCAGTGGCTGCGTGAGGGTCGGGGCCACGTATGTCCCATTTCCGGCACGGGTAACCAGATAGTTCTCCGCGATCAGCCGGTCGTAAGTCAGGGAGATGGTGATCCGGGAAATCTCAAGGTCAGCGGCCAAAGCGCGGGACGAGGGAAGCTTCTGCCCCGCAACCAGCGTGTGGTCCAGCACTGCAAATCGGATGGTGTCATACATCTGTTTTTGCATTGGGATCGATGACTGCTTATCAAGATTTTTTAACAGCAGGTCAGTCAAGAGGACAGCGTGCATTCGAGTGGCCATATCAGAATATTCGGCCGTAGAGGCCGCGCGAAAACGTCTCAATGGACCCGACGTAATCCTGACGGCGTCGGGCCTGTTGTTACGCACTCGTTACGGCGCGTTACGGCTGTGGCGGTAGTCGCTGACCGCCTCGTAGACCGCTTTGCGCAAGCGGTTGATGCCGCCGATGGGGCGGTGCTCTTCCACTCCGAACCACGGGTTGAACGACTGGTTGTCGCAGGCCAGGTTCAGTTCCGGAGTATCGAAGTCCTGTGCCGGGATCCGCACCTTGGCCACGCTTTCATAGGGCGCATCGTTCTCCTTCCATTCAATGCTGGTGTCTTCGATCGGCATGAACTTCTGCGGGTTCTGCCGCTGAATCTGCAACACGAAACATGCTGGCATACGGTCGGTGGACAGTTGCTGGCTCAGGGCGCTGCGCAGGAAGTTCGGCAGGTCCTGGTTCTGTTTGGGCAGCGTGTATTCGGGGCAGCTTTGCGGGTCTGGCGCGACGCGGAATTTGGCGTTGGCTGTGCCGAACTTGTAGGGCGAAACGGAAAAGTACGTCGTCTGCGTCGGGCTTGCCGGAGCGGGTGCCAGGGTGGCCAGGGCGATGAACAAGTGGCGCACTTGCCAACTGCGAGGGTCGAGGCTGGGAAAGAACGCCAGGACTTTCTTGCCATCGGCCTGGGCGCCGATGTTCTGCGCGTATTCCGCCACATCGCTGACAAAAAAGTTCGGGTGGCTGAACATCACAAAGTCTTGTTCGCCCCGGCTTTGTTGGTCGGCCAGCAGTTGTTTACCCGGTACATCAAGCAGCTTGATCGCCATGCCGCGGGCGTCTCGGATGCTGTCGAACTGCGGGTAGGCGTTGCCGTTGGACAGCCGCATCGTCGCCTGCCAGGTTTTGCCGGGTGTGGCGAACACACCCTGGCGCAATGCCGGGTCAAGGTCGGCCAGCACGCTGACTTCGGCCTTCACGCAACCATGGGCTTTGGCGTGGGCATCGCGCAGGTAGCGCGTGCCTTCGCGGTGTTGGTCAACGATGCGCACGGCGGTCTGAATGATGCCCTGGGTCATCGCCGCTTCACCGGCCGGGATTTGTTCGTTCGGCGACACCGGCCCGCTGTTTTGCCAGGCGTACCAGGCGGTGGCTGCGAGCCAGCCGAACAGGCCCAGGCCGACCAGCCACAGCAAGGTCTTGCCAAGGAGCGCTCCGATGCGCAGCCACAGGCGCGCGAGCAGGGACGGTTGGTCATATCGAGATCGGATAATCATGGCAATTGTTGCTCCAGCGGGCCGCCCAGCACTTTGAGATATTCCAGCAGCGCCCAGCGCTCCTGTGGCAGCAAGCCACGGCCGATCACGCCATTGCCACGCTCACCGGCACGGAATTCGTGGCCGCTGTTGTGGTTGCCGGTAATTTTGGTGTCGAACAGAAAGGCATTTTTGAACGCGCCGGTCTCAAAGCCCAGGTGACGCGGGTTGTAATTAAAGGTGCCTTTATAGAAGGTGGTGCTGCGCTCGTCCTGAGGCGAGAGCAGTTGGTAGATCGTCGGCACCGAGCCGTTATGCAGGTACGGCGGAGTGGCCCACACGCCGGCCAGTGGTCGGGCCTTGTAGGCGCGCAACTCGCGCACGCCAATCGGCAGGCCGTAGCCATCCAGGCGTGGCCGCTCGGCGGGGGTGACACCGGCAGCGCGGTAGGCATGGTCTTCGACGAACGCGGTGACGTAGGCCAGGCCCTTGGCCACCGACATTTTTTTCAAGTCCAGGGGCTCGGTCGGCGTCGGGTGCAGCTCGACATTGAGCGTTGCCAACTGCGCCGGGTCCCATTGCAGGGCGCTCAGGTCATAACGCTGGTCGGCAATATTGCTGGCAGTGCCAGGGTCGGTGCCGATGTAGTCCACCGGAAGCATCTTCAGGTGCTGTACCGGACGACCACCTTCCGCGCTGACGGCGGGCACATGGCAGCCGGCGCAATTCTCGCCGAACAGCGCACGGCCCTGGGCGGCGAGGGGCTTGTCGATGGGGCCGAACAAATCTTCGGGCCAGGTGGGCGGCTTGAGCCGTTGCAGGGTTTCTTCGATCAGGTTGAGGTCGCGCACCCGCACGCTGGAAGGGTAACGCGCATCGCCCTGGAGCGGCTGGCCGGCAGCGTCGAAAAACGTCAGCGTCGCCCCAACACCAAGGGCCTCGCCGATATTGCGCGCCATGGGTTGCTGGGCCGAGCCGTTCCACTGCACCCAGTCGAAGGTCCAGATATCCCACAACTGCGGGTAGTCCACCGGCGCATTGGCGACGCGATAGTTGTCCGGGGAAATGGCATCGCCAAAGCTGGCATTGGCGATGCGCCCGAACGCGTCGGTACGGCCCGGGCCTTCTTCGGTGGGGTAGAGGCCACGGTGAGTGTCGTTCCAGGCAACTTTGAGGAATTGGTTCAGCGACTGTTTGAAGTCCTGGCGCAGTTGGCCGTGCTCGGCGTCGTAGCGGTTACCCAATACCTGGCGGGCGAAACGCTCGAATTTCCACGGGTTGTAATAGGTGGCCGCGAGGCTGGCGACCAGCGCCTGGCCGAAGCTGCCACCGCGCAGGGTCGGCACGCTGGAGGGCAGCACATGTTGCGCAGAACCGCCGTCGATCCGCAGGGCCTGGCCTTTGAAATGCAGCTCGCCGGTATGGCAGGCGGCGCAGGTGATATCCAGGTATTCAACGGTGCTGCCGGCGTTTTTATGCCGCGCAAAACCTACCGGCAGGTTGCCGGGATTTTGCGCCGTCGGCACTTGTTTCGGGTCGACCAGGAAGCCGAAGCGCGCCAGGTAATCGGGCGTGGCAAAACGTCGCTCGGAGAACGGCAGTTCCAGGGCGGTGAACCAGTCGTAATGCAGGCCTTTGACTTGCGTGCCCTGGGGCGTGAAGTAATAGGTCTGGCGGTCGGCGGCACTCCATTGGTCCTGGTAGTGCACCTGCTCCACGGGCACGTAGTCCGGCAGCTTGGGGTTGAGGGTGTAATAGATCACCACGGCCAGCAACAGGACCGAAATGGCGAGTATCAGGAGTAAAACACGGGAAAAAATGCGCAAGATAACTATCCTTGTCGAGTTGTCGCGTTGTTATGCCACTACGGCACAGGTGCGGCAAGTGGCCATGAGCCTGGCGCCCAGTGGTCCCACGATCCTTCGCGGGGCCTCATCATGGATGAAAATGCTTTTAAACACGTGAACTTATCGGAAGTTTCCTGCTCACATGCCGGTAGCCATTGGTCGTGGCCGCCTGATAAGCTCGCGACTTTATTCGAATGCCCTATTGGCGCATGAACAAGGAAATAGCATGAAACAGCATCGGTTGGCGGCGGCGGTGGCCCTGGTTAGCCTGGTACTTGCGGGTTGTGATTCGCAGACCAGCGTAGAGCTGAAAACCCCGGCGCAAAAAGCTTCCTACGGCATCGGCCTGAACATGGGCAAAAGCCTTGCTCAGGAAGGCATGGATGACCTGGATTCCAAAGCAGTAGCCCAAGGCATCGAAGATGCCGTCGGCAAGAAAGAGCAGAAGCTCAAAGACGACGAACTGGTTGAAGCGTTTGCCGCACTGCAAAAACGTGCTGAAGAACGCATGACCAAGATGAGCGAAGAGTCGGCGGCCGCCGGCAAGAAATTCCTCGAAGACAATGCCAAGAAAGACGGCGTAGTCACCACCGCTTCCGGCCTGCAGTACAAGATCATCAAGAAGGCCGACGGCGCACAGCCCAAGCCGACTGATGTGGTGACTGTTCACTACACCGGCAAGCTCACCAACGGCACCACCTTCGACAGCTCTGTGGATCGCGGCAGCCCGATTGACCTGCCGGTCAGCGGCGTGATTCCAGGTTGGGTCGAAGGTCTGCAACTGATGCACGTTGGCGAGAAGGTTGAGCTGTACATCCCGTCCGACCTGGCCTACGGCGCCCAGAGCCCGAGCCCGGCGATTCCAGCCAACTCCGTGCTGGTGTTCGACCTGGAACTGCTGGCCATCAAGGACCCAGCCAAGGCTGACGCTCCTGCTGCACCTGCCGCCAAGAAGTAATCGGCGCTTGAAAACACAACGCCCCGTCTCGACGGGGCGTTGTCGTTTCTGGGCGTTTAACCCTGGCCCTTTGCGATGGCGGCGTAATCCAAACGAACGTCCGTCACCTGTAACAGTCTGATATAAGACGCGAGCAGGGCTAGCCGTACACAAGCGCCAAGTCAATGAAATCTTGGGTTTTTTTGATGTGCGCAAAAAACGCCCGATCTAACCGCAAGCCTTGTAATCCGTGGCTCTCAGCCGGTAAAACAGGCTCTGTTCACAAGGTTATCCACAATTTGTGTGGATAACCTTTCTGTTTGATGGAACTGGAGTGACAGATGAAACCACCCTTCAATTTCACCCGTTTCCTGCCGCTGGCCGCGCGCTTGCTGGGCCATGGGCGCCTGCCGACGCTGTTGTTTGCAGTGGCCGCCAAAGGCGCGAGCCAGGGCAATCGCCTGGGTACGCTCAAGGATGATCTGAAGTTGCTGCAAGCGTTGTGTCTGGCCTACTGGCGCGGCGAGTATCGGGCGATCAGTCCCAAGGCGCTGATCTCGGTAGTGGCGGGATTGATGTACTTCCTGAGCCCGATTGATGCAATCCCGGACTTTATCCCCATGTTTGGCATGCTCGATGACATCGCCGTGCTGGCATGGGTCATGAAGGCCCTGGCGGGCGAACTGAGCGCGTTTCGCGCGTGGCGTGACGCCCAGCGCCCGGAAAAGCTCGCGGTCGTTGAGCGCCTGCCTGCGACCCCAGCCTTGCTGGCCAAGGAAAACCCGCAAAAAAACTGACATTGCGCCTATCCCCTGCGACCTTTGTGACTGTTAGGATTACACTCCTAAGGAAAGAGCTTACTTAGTAAGAGCAGTTATCCTACGGGGCAGTCATGGATATTCAGATCATTTCACGCAATGGCGAACCCGAATACGCGGTGTTGCCATGGGACCAGTACCAGGCGCTGCTTAAAGCTGCCGGTCAGCGGTCGCCGGCCCACACTCCTTCTCCTGCCACCCACGCCGCACCCACCCAGGACCTGCGCCCGCTGTCAGACCTGCGCAGCTTGCGTGAGACCAAGGGCCTGGCCATCGAGGCTCTGGCCCGCACCGTGGGCATCAGCCCTTCGTATCTCGGATTGATCGAAAGTGGTGAACGTCAGCCGGATGCCGCGATCCGCCGTAGTCTGGCCTGGGAATTGGGCATTGCAGGTTGGAGGGATGAATCTTGAGCCTACGTATCAGCCGTCAACACTGGGATGGCTTACTCAACGAACTGGACCAGGCGCGCCGCCAGCGCCATCTGCTGACGTACCGTGCATTGCTGGAGCGTCTGCAATTTCCTACACCGGCGATGCAAACCCTGGCCGCGGCCTTGGAGCATCTGGCGGCACTGGACGCCAAGGCCGAGCAGCCGTTGCGCAGCTCTCTGGTGATCAGCCAGGGCGCCAGCCGCCTGCCGCGTACCGGGTTCTTTGAATGCGTGGAGCGCCTGGGCCGCTTCAGTGGGCCGTCCGATGGCGTGGCGGCCGCCTCCTGGCACGCCTCGGAAGTGGTGCGGGTGTTCGAATATGAGTATCCCGAATCCGCCGAGGCTTAAAGCGCCTGGGTCAGCGCGTCCATGCTGTTGATCACATGGATGCTGTAACCGGCCACATTCTTTGCATGATGCTTGGCCTGCGACGCCAATTCCGCCAATTGGCTGGCATCGAGTTGTCCACAGGCCTGTGGATATAAGTGCACCACCCCGATCGATAGCGACAGCAGCGCGAACTCTTGACGCAGGCCCTGACGGTTCAGCGCCACAAAACAGCCAGCTTCAACGTGTTCGGCGCGATAGAAGCGTCGGCACTGGGTGTGGAAGTCGTCCAGCAGCTGATTGAGCCGTTTGCGCCAGTCCTGTGGCCCGAGCACCAGCAAAAAATCATCGCCGCCGATATGCCCCACGAAGTCGCGGCTGGGGTCTACCCGGTCATTCAGGCATTGCGCCAGACACAGCAACACCTCATCCCCGCGCCCGTAGCCGTAAATGTCGTTGAACGGCTTGAAGCTGTCGATATCCACGTAGCAGATCACCGACTCGCGTTGTTGCTGCAGCAGTCGCGTCAGGCATTGTTGAATCGGCACATTGCCGGGCAACAGGGTCAACGGGTTGGCATAGCGCGCCTGTTGGATTTTCAGCTCGGTGATCAGCTTGAGTACGTCGATCACCCGGCCCAGGCCCAGGTAATCGCCATTGAGGGTGATGATGAAATCTTCTTCGATACGTTGCCGCGCGCGGCTGGTGAGCAGGCGGCTGACCTGTTGCAGCGATTGACTCAGCTCCACCGCCAGAAAGTCGGTGCTCATCAGGCGACTGATGGGCTTACGCGCGAACAGGTCGGTGGCAAACGGTTTGAGCAGCGCGTCTGACAGCGAATGCCGATGGACGATGCCCACCGGCTGGCCGCGACCATCCAATACCGCGAGGGAGTTGAGGTTGGCCTGACGGCGGAATGCCTCAAGCACTTGTGCGGTGGCCGTGTCCTGGTCCACCGCCGGTTGCTCGTTGAGCAGGGCGCTTAGGTCGCTGCCTTCATCGTTGAGGGCCGCGTTGGTTTGCTCCGGCTTGGGCAGCATCTGGCGTGCTTCCTGCGGTGGATGCTCCTGCGGACGACAGAGCAGGTAACCCTGGACCAGGTCCACGCCCATTTCGGTCAACACCGCGAGTTCCTCGGGCAATTCGATGCCTTCGGCAATCACTTGAGCACGTGACGCTTTGGCGATTTGCAGGATCGAGCCGACAAACTCACGCTTGAGTGCGTCCTGATGAATGCCGTCGATAAAGTGCCGGTCGATTTTCACGTAATCCGGGCGCAACTCCGACCATAAGCGCAGGCTGGAATAGCCGGCACCGAGGTCATCAAGGGCGATCGAAAAACCCATGTTGCGGTAGTGATGCAGGGCGGTTTGCAGCAGGTCGAAATCGTCGGTGGGGGTTTGTTCGGTGAGTTCGATCACGACCTGGCTCGGCGGTATGCCGAAGTCGCGCAGCAGTTGCAGGGTGCGCCCCGGTTGGTGCGCCGTTTCCATCAGGGATTCCGGCGAGATATTCAGGAACAGCTTGCCGGGTAACTTCTGGTCGCTGAAGCGCCGACAGGCACTTTTGCGACAGGCCATCTCCAATTCGCTCAGACGCCCGGCCTGATTAGCCACGGCGAACAGGGCGACCGGAGAGTGCAGCGGACTGTTGGACGGGCCACGGCTAAGGGCTTCGTAGCCAATAATGCGTCGTTCGGACAGGCTGATGATCGGTTGGAACAGGCTGTGCAAGCTGCCTTGAGCCAGGATAGAGCCCAGTGCATTCAGCTGTTCGGTCATGGTCATGGCGATCTCGATCGAAAAAAAAGGACCGCAGGCGTTGCGCCTGCGATCCTTTATTTCACGACAGAATGATGACTGTATGATGACGCTCCGCGGAGCGCTCACATTAAATTGCCATCACCTACTGCTTGGCGACCTGTTTGGTGACTTTGAGGTAGTCCAGCAGGATCCGGCCTGTCTCGGCCAGGTACGCGTCATCTTCCGGCTTGGTTTTATCGGCCTCGGTTGGCAGCGCATCTTCATCTTCTTTTTTCAGCTCCTTGAGCGGATCTTCACCCTTGGCCTTGCGGCGGATGTTCTCCAGCACCAGTTGCTTGTTCTCGATGTCGGTGTGCTGCTTGCGGCGGTCCACTTCGTTGAGGCTGACGGTTTTTTCTTCCATCAGCTTCTTGGCCAGGGCCAGCTTGTCGCGGATAAACACGAACTCGGCGTCCTTGGCGGAGCGGGTATCGTGGTCAGCCTTCAACTGCGCCAGGAATGGCTTGAACGGATCCGACGCCGGCTTGATCGCAGGGCGGATGGTGTCCCATGGCATGGCTTCCGGCAGGGCGCTTTCGCCGATTTCCTTAGTGTCGATGATCGACGGGAAATCGATGTCCGGCAGTACGCCCTGATGCTGGGTGCTCTGCCCGGAAACCCGGTAGAACTTGGCCAGCGTCAGCTTGAGCTCGCCATGGTTCAACGGCTGAATGGTCTGCACGGTGCCTTTGCCGAAGGTCTGGCCGCCGATGATCAGCGCACGGTGATAGTCCTGCATCGCACCGGCGAAGATCTCCGATGCCGAGGCCGAGAGGCGGTTGACCAGCAACGCCATCGGGCCTTTGTAGAAGGCACCTGGGTTCTCATCCTCAAGCACATCGACACGGCCGTCAGCGTTGCGTACCAACACGGTCGGGCCTTTGTCGATAAACAGGCTGGTCAGCTCGGTGGCTTCCTGCAGGGAACCGCCGCCGTTGTTGCGCAGGTCGATGACCACGCCGTCGACTTTTTCCTTCTGCAGCTCGGTCAGGATTTTTTTCACGTCGCGGGTGGTGGACTTGTAGTCCGGATCGCCCGCACGGAAAGCCTTGAAGTCCAGGTAGAAGGCCGGGATCTCAATCACTCCCAGCTTGTAGTCCTTGCCATCCTGCTTGAGGTTGAGGACTTTCTTCTGCACGGCCTGGTCTTCGAGCTTCACCGCTTCACGGGTGATCGACACGATCTTGCTGGTCTGATCGTTCGGCGCATTGGTGTGCGGAATCACTTCCAGGCGCACCACACTGCCTTTTGGTCCGCGGATCAGCTTGACCACTTCGTCCAGGCGCCAGCCGACCACATCAACCATCTCTTTGTCGCCCTGGGCCACGCCGATGATCTTGTCGGCCGGCGCGACCTGTTTGGTCTTGTCGGCCGGACCTGCCGGCACCAGGCGCACGATCTTGACCTGGTCATTGTCGCTTTGCAGGACGGCACCGATGCCTTCCAACGACAGACTCATGTTGATATCGAAATTTTCCGCGTTATCCGGCGACAGATAATTGGTATGCGGATCGTAGGACATCGCGAAGGTGTTGATGTAGGCCTGGAAGATATCTTCGGCACGAGTCTGGTCCAGACGTGCCAGTTGATTCTTGTAGCGCTTGGTCAACAGTTCCTGGATGGCCTTGGGCTCTTTGCCGGCGATCTTCAGGCGCAGCACTTCGTCCTTGACGCGTTTGCGCCACAGGTCGTCGAGGGCGGCGGTGCTGGTCAGCCAAGGGGCGTCCTTGCGGTCCACCAGAAGGGTTTCCTTCTGGGTGAAGTCGAGTTTGTCGACACCTTTGTCCAGCTCAGCCAGAGCGAAGTCCAGCCGCGCTTTGACGCGATCCAGGTAACGCTTGTAGATGGTGAAGCCAGGCTGCAGGTCGCCGCTTTTGAGGAAGTCGTCGAACTGGGTCTTCCACTTGTCGAACTCAGCGATATCGCTGGCCAGGAAATAGCTGCGCGAGGGGTCCAGCAGCTTGAGGTAGCTGTCGTAGATGATCACCGAACGGGCGTCGTCCAGCGGCGGCTTACTGTAGTGGTGGCGCTTGAGCAACTCAACGACGTTGAGGCTGGCAATCACCTCATCGCGGTCAGGCTGAAGGTTGTCCCAGCTGTTGGCTGCGAACGTATTGGTCGACATCGACGCGAAGCCGAGACCAATGAAAAAAGCGAGGGCGGTGCTGGGGAACAGATGCTTCATGCTGATTCGACGCGGGGGCAATTGATAACGCATATTAGGCCGTCTTTGAAGTTGCCGGTTCCATAGGGGCCGGTCGCATAATGCAAAAAGCCCGGCGCTACTGCTACGGGCTCAGTCCGGACTCACTATGGAGGCACTGTGAAAGCATTGCAAGGCGTTGAAGGTCATGTGGAGTGGTTGGAAGAACCAAGTCCTACATGTGATGTGGGCCAAGTTCGCATCCGGGTGGCGGCAGCGGGCCTCAACCGCGCCGATTTATTGCAGCGTGCGGGGCTCTATCCGCCACCGCCTGGTGCGAGCCATGTGCTGGGCCTGGAGTGTTCCGGGGTGATCAGCGAAGTGGGCGCGGGCGTGTCCTGGCAGGTCGGGGATCGCGTCTGCGCACTGCTGGCGGGTGGCGGCATGGCCGAAGAAGTGGTGGTGGATGCGCGGCACGTGCTGCCGGTCCCCGAAGGCGTGTCGCTGGTCGAGGCGGCGGCATTGCCTGAGGTATACAGCACGGCGTGGCTCAATCTGTTTCAACTGGCGGGCGTCAAGCCGGGTGAGAAGGTGTTGTTGCATGCCGGCGCCAGTGGTGTGGGCTCGGCCGCTATCCAGCTGTGCAAGGCATTTGGCAGCCCGTGCTGGGTCACTGTCGGCTCGGCAGAACGCCTGGCGTATTGCGAAGACTTGGGCGCCCAGGGCGGCGTGGTACGAACTGATGGTATCGAAGGGCTGCGCGACTTTGGGCCGTTCGACGTGATTCTCGACCCTGTGGGTGGCGACTATGCGGCGCTGGACCTCAAGCTGCTGGCGTTGGATGGACGTTGGGTGCTGATTGGGTTGATGGGCGGTCGCGAGGCGCAGTTGGACTTGGCCCAGGTGCTGGGCAAGCGTATTCAGTTGTTGGGCTCGACCCTGCGCAGCCGTAGTGATCAGTTCAAGGCGGACCTGCTCTGCGACCTGCGCCAGCAAGTCTGGCCCTTGTTTGCCGAGGGGCGCCTGAGCCCGCAGTTGGCCAGGACCTTCGCGATCAAGGACGCCGAGCCAGCGTTTGCCGAGCTGGCGACCAATCAGATTTCAGGGAAGTTGGTTTTGGTGATTGACGAAAGCCTCACCTGACCCAGTTTTGAAGTGGAATCAAATCAAATTGTGCGGGCTTGCTCGCGAATGCAATGAGTCAGATGAAACATTCTTCACACAGACACCGCATTCGCGAGCAAGCCCCACATTTGAATCCGGCTGAGTCAGGCCCAGTGGTGGATCGGCCAACCAGTCTTTTCGGCGTGTTCGCGCAATACCGGGTCCGGGTTTACCACCTGCGGGTGATCCACTTTCTGCAGCAGCGGCAGGTCATTCCGTGAGTCCGAGTAGAAATACGCGCCCTCAAGCGTCTCACCTTCCTGCGCCAGCCACTCCAGCAAGCGGGTGATCTTGCCTTCACGATAGGTGAGCACACCGGCTGTTTTGCCGCTGTAAACGCCATGGCCCACGTCCAACTCGATCCCCAGCACTTCATCGATACCGATGCGTGCGGCAATCGGCTTCACCAGGTGAGTGCCCGAGGCCGAAATCACCAGAATCCGGTCACCGTTTGCACGGTGGCGAGCGATGGTTTTAGTGGCATCGCTGTAGATCAGCGGCTCAATCACGTCCTCCACCCACGGCTCCACCAGGTGCTCGATCTCCTCCGGTGTGCGGCCGATCATCGGCTCCAGGCTGAAGTCCATGAAGTCTTCCATGCGAAGCTTGCCCTGGCTGTAGGCATCCATCAGCTCGTTGTTGGTGCGCATGAACGATTCCGGGTCGACCCAGCCCAGACGGCCCATCTGCTCGCTCCACAGGGTCGCGCAGTCGCCGTGGATCAGGGTGTCGTCCAGATCAAAAATTACCAATGCCATCCGTTACGCTCTCTTAGTCAATCGTTGCATCAGGCTACTTCACACAGCGCACTGGGGTCGATGGAAAGTGCCAGGCGCTGGCCGTCCGGGTGCAGGTCGTCGGCCGAGCGGTTGAGCACGTCCACCACCAATTCCACCCCGCGGGTTTCAATGCGATAGCGGATCACGTTACCCAGCAGGCTGTGGCTGCGGACCAGCGCGTCCAGTTCGCCACTGCGGCTCAGCTCGATGGCTTCCGGCCGAATGGCGATGCGCCCGCTGATCGGGCGTTGCAGCAGTTGGCTGGCTTTGTCGGCATCCAGCAGGTTGTAGTTGCCGATGAAGCCGGCGGCAAATACGTCAATCGGCGCGGTGTAGAGCGTTTCGGCATCGCCGCTTTGTACGATCTTGCCCTGATTCATCAGGAAGATGCGGTCGGACATGGTCAGCGCTTCTTCCTGATCATGGGTCACGAAAATCGTGGTCAGGCCCAGCTCGCGTTGAATCTGGCGGATCTGTTCGCGCAGATGCTTGCGAATGCGCGCGTCCAGGGCCGACAGCGGTTCATCCAGCAGCAACAGGCGCGGGCGCGTGACCAGGGAGCGGGCCAGGGCCACGCGTTGGCACTGGCCGCCGGACATCTGGTGCGGGTAACGCGCGGCCAGGTCTTTGAGCTCCACCAGTTGCAGCACTTGCTGCACACGTTCGTGGCTGTCGTCGGCGTTGACCTTTTGCATGCGCAGGCCGAAGGCGACGTTCTGTTCCACCGTCATATTGGGGAACAGCGCATAGCTCTGAAACACCATGCCGATGTTGCGCTTCTGTGGGCTCAGGGGAACGATGTCCTGACCATCCAGCAGAATTTTCCCGCTGTCCACCGAGGTCAGCCCGGCGATGCAGCGCAGCAAGGTCGACTTGCCACAACCGGAGGGGCCGAGGAGGGTGACGAACTCGCCCTTGGCGATTTCGCAGTTGATGTCACTGAACACCGGTGTGCCGGCGTAGCCCTTTTGCAGATGTTGGACGCTGACGAAGCTCATTGGCTTTTGTCCTTGTTCAAGATATTGGCGGCCCAGGTCAGCACCAGCACAAAGAAGAAATAGGAAATGACCACGGCACTGGTGAAGTGGCCGCTGCTGTTGCGCATGTTGTTGAGGTACACCTGCAGGGTCTCGTAGCGGGTGCCTACCAGAATGTTGGCAAACACGAACTCACCGAACAGGAATGAGAACGACAGCAGCAGCGCCACCATCAAGCCTTTGCGCAAGTTGGGCAGCACGACGAAGATCGCCGCTTGCCAGGTGCTGGCGCCCAGCAGTTGCGAGGCGTCCATCAGGTCGCGCAGGTTGATGGCTTGCAGGTTGTTGGTGATGGCTCGGTACATGAATGGCAGCGCCACGGTGAAGTAGCAACCGATCAGGATCCACGGCGTCCCGACCATCGCCAGCGGCCCGGAACCATACAGTTGCAACAGGCCCACCGATGACACCACCGGCGGTACAGCGAACGGCAGCAGGATCAGGATGTTCATCAGCGCGTCGAGCCTGGGGAAGTGGTAATGCACCACGAACAGCAGCGGCAGGATCAGCACCACCGACAGGATCAGCGCGCCCACGCACACCAGCAACGATTGACCGAAGGCCATTAGAAAGCGCGGGTCGCTCCACAGCTGTACATACCACTTGACCGTGAAGCCGGCCGGCAGAATGGTCGCCGACCAACTGCTGGCGATGGAGTAGACGAAGGTGCCCACCAGCGGCAACACCAGGATCGCAAACAGCATGTACACCACCACGCGGTGGTAGAGGGAGGCCGAACCGGCTTCAGCGCGAGACATGGTAGCTCCTCTTGAGCAGCAGTTGATGGACCACCGTCACCACGGTCATCAGCGCCACCAGCACCACGGCCAGCGCACTGGCCATGTTCGGGTCCAGCGACACATCACCGGAGACCAGTCCCGCGATGCGGATCGGCAGCACGTTGAAGTTGCCGGTGGTCAGCGCGTAGACAGTGGCGTAGGCGCCCAGGGCGTTGGCCAGCAGGATCACGAAGGTGCCCAGCAGCGCCGGCGTCAGTACCGGCAGGCCGATATGTCGCCAGAACTGCCAGCCGTTCGCGCCGAGCAGTGCCGCCGACTCACGCCAGTCTTCGCGCAAGGCATCGAAGGCCGGGTACAGCAGCAGAACGCCCAACGGAATCTGGAAGTAGGTGTAGAGGATGATCAGGCCGGTTTTGGAGTACAGGTTGAAGTCCTGAATGATCCCCGCCTGCTTGAGCATGATGGTGATGCTGCCGTTGAACCCCAGCAAAATGATGAACGCAAAGGCCAGCGGCACGCCGGCGAAGTTGCTGGTCATGTTGGCGAAGGCGGTCACGAAGTTGCGCAGCGGTCCGTCCACGCGGCGCAGCGAATAACTGCCCAGGGTGGCGATGATGATGCCGAAGATGCTCGAGTAAAAGCTGATCTCCAGGCTGAATTGGATCGCTTGCAGGTAGAACCTGGAGCTGAAGATGCGCATGAAATTTTCCACGCCCCAGCCCGCCTCTTCGGTTTGCAGGCTGTTGACCAGCACCCACACCAGCGGGGCGATTTCGAACACGATAAAAAACAACGCGAAGGGCACCAGGCACAGCAGGGCCAGCCATTTGCCGCGAGTCATGGCATTCACTTCAATAGCTCCCGGCACACAGGTTTGTCGTGAGGCACGCCCAACAGTTCACACACGGTGCCGCACAGGTCGGTCTGTTTGGGCGCGGCGTTGGCATCCAGGCTGAACGCAGCGCCGAGCACGAACAACGGTACTTCCCGTTCTTCGGGCAGCAGGCCGTTGTGGGAGCGGTCATTGTTCATGCCGTGGTCGGCGGTCACCAACACTTGATAGCCAGCATCGAGCCAGCCTTGCAGGTAGTCGGCGAGGAGGATGTCGGCCGAGCGCGCGCTGTTGCGGTACTGGGCGGTATCGAGGCCGTGCTTGTGGCCGGCGTCGTCAATGTTCATCGGGTGCACCACCAAAAAGTCTGGCGCGTGCTTGAGCCGAAGGCTCTCGGCGTCGGCAAACAGGTGGGAGTCCGGGTAGTGGTCATTCCAGTAGAAATGCCCGTGTTGGATTGCCAGCGTCTTGTCGTCGGTATGACGATCGCGGGCGGCGAGAAAGGGCGTGCGGTTATACAACTCGCTCACCCAGTGGTAAGCCGCCGCGGCCGTGGTCAGGCCTGCATCGCACGCGTAGTGGAAAATGCTGCGCTGGTTGGACAGGCGCGAAACCTGGTTATGCACGATGCCGCTTTTGATCGGAGGCACGCCGGTAAGGATGCATTCATACAATGGGCGGGACAGCGAGGGCAGTTCACATTCCAGTTTGTAGAGGGCTGCGCGTCCTGCGCCGACATAGGCCTGCAAGTGCCCCATGGCGTGCTTCGCAACCTCGAAGTTCAGGCCGTCGAGCACGACAAGGATGACTGGGTACTTCATGGGGGCGACGCTCCGCAACGATTGACTTGGCTCGATTCCTCTGGAGGAACGGTGTCAAAAAAGTGGGAACGGGCCGGCTCGCGAATGCGGTGTTTCAGACGGCAAAGTCAGTTGACTGAACGTACGCATTCGCGAGCCAGGCCCGCTCCCCCATTGGATCTCCACCGGAGCTCCAATGGGGGATTAAACCCTTACTTCATCTCTACGATGACCTGCTCGTTCCACAACTGAGGCAGCTTTTTGGAGGTGGCTTCCCAGGCTGCGGCATCTTTGATCGGCTGCGGATTGGCCTTGGTGTACTGCTCGCCCGGGATCAGGTTCTTGGCGATCTCGGCGGGCAGTTTCAGGTCGGTCTCGGCACGGATCGGACGCGCGTTGCCCTTGGCCAGGTTGAGTTGGCCAGCATCGCTGAAGATGTATTCGCGGGTCAGCTTGGCGGCGTTCGGGTGCTTGGCGTACTTGTTGATGATGGTGGTATAGCCGGATTTTACCGAGCCGTCCGAAGGGATCAGCACCACGTAGTCATCCGGGTTGGCCATCTTGGCTTTGTAGCTCAGGCCGTTGAAGTCCCAGACGATACCCACTTCCACTTCGCCCTTTTCCATGGTGGCGATGGTCGGGTTGGACAGGCCGAGTCGGCCTTGCTGAGCGATCTTGGTGAAAAACTGCAGGCCTGGGGCGATGTTCTTTTCGTCGCCTTTATTGGCGATGGCAGCGGCCAGCACGGCGTTGGAGGCCTGGGCTGCGGTGCTCACGTCACCCACCGACACCTTGTATTTGCCGGTTTGCAGGTCTGCCCAACTGGTGGGGACTTCGGAACCGTGCAGCAGCTTTTTGTTGACGATAAACGCGATGGTGCCGGTGTAGGCCAGGGCCCAGTGACCGTCTTTGTCTTTTGCCCAATCCGGGATCGAAGCCCAGGTAGAGGGTTTGTAGGGTTGGGTCACGTCCTGCTTGACCGCGATCGGGCCGAAGGCGGCACCGACGTCGCCGATGTCGGCACTGGCGTTGTCTTTTTCGGCTTTGAACTTGGCGATTTCCTGGGCCGAGCTCATGTCGGTGTCGATGTGCTTGAGACCATAGGTCTTGGCCAGGTCTTCCCACGTGCCTTTCCAGTTGGCCCAGTCATCGGGCATGCCGACGCTGTTGACGGCACCTTCCGCTTTCGCGGCGGCTTCCAGAGTTTTTAGATCGGTATCAGCGGCCATGGCGGCGGTGCACATGGCAATGGTCGAGCCTAACAGTGATGCCAGGAAAAGCTGTTTCATCCGAAGCTCCTTTGGGCGTTTTCAACGCGGCGTTTTTATGAACGTTTGCGGTGGTGTTGGTCTAGGTCAGAGCAATACCTGAGCCAATCTAGGCTCGATGCATGACAGTTTCATGTCGATGTGGTTTTTTTTGCGCTGACGTCGGCCTGCGCAGATTGAGCGTAGACCATGCTCAAATGCCCGCAGGCCCTGGACTTGGCCGATGTATTGCAAGACTTGCGGCAGCCGGTTCAGACGCGCTGTCATCTGTCGGTCATCTGCAATGCCTACGCTTGCACGCAGTCGCCAGCGCCCAATTGCCGAGCGGTTTATGCACCTGAACGGTGCTGGTCTAGTCCAGATAGGTAACGTTGATGCGTGATGAGGCAATCAAGGCGGTTACATCCATCGGCCTGGCGCTGCAAGAGCAGATCGACCACGGCCTGTTGCCGCCCGCCAGCAAGTTGCCCGCCGAGCGCAAGCTCAGCGAGTTGTTTGGTACCACTCGAATAACCGTGCGGGAAGCCTTGTTACAACTGGAAGCCCAAGGGCAGATCTACCGTGAGGAACGCCGAGGCTGGTTCGTTTCGCCGCCGCGGCTGGCTTATAACCTGATGCAACGCAGCCACTTTCACGCGATGGTCAATGACCAGGGGCGTGTGGCCTCCACCGAAGTGATCAGCGCACGGTTGCAACCGGCCTCGGCGGCGGTGTGCGCGTGGCTGCAACTGCCGGCGCTGTCCCGCGTGATCCAGATTTGCCGGGGCCGGCGGATTGATGGGCGACTGGTGTTGTATGTGGAGCACTACCTGAACCCGCAGTATTTTCCGGGGATTCTGGAGTGTGACCTGAATCAGTCGATGACTGAGTTGTATGCACGCAAGTACGACCTGCATTACGGGCGGGTGCGTTTCGAGATTGTGCCGACGTCACTGCCGGTGGAAGCTGCCGCCGCGTTGCGCGTGTCGGTGGGCAGCCCGGGTTTGCGTATTGCCCGGGTCAACTATGACCAGCACCAGCGGTTGATCGACTGCGATCTGGAGTTTTGGCGGCATGATGCTATCCACGTCGGTGTGGATGTCGTCTAACCACCCGCGGGCTTCTGTAGTGAGCAGGCTTGCCCTGCGCCGGGCTGCGAAGCAGCCCCAAAACCAGACGCCGCGCAGTTTCTGACGTACCGCACTCCTGAGTACTGGGGCCGCTTCGCGACCCAGCGCAGGGCAAGCCTGCTCACTACAGGAGGCCGGAGCGGCTAGGGCATGAGGGTTTTGATCACTTGGTCCACATTGGTTTCCAACTCTGTCACCGGGTCGGCGCCGTCGACGTTCAACACCAGCAACTTCGAGCCACCTGCCGTGATGGCGGCTTTCACCGCCTCACTCGGCTGACGATGGTGCAGCACCACGGCCACGTCGTTGTCCTTCAATTGGGCACTGAATGCCTGCAACGCCTCAGGCGTCCAATCGGCATCGGGCCGTGCGTCGGTGCTGACCTGTTCCAGGTTCAGGCTGCTGATCAGATACCCGAAGTGATCGCTCAAACTGACCACACTCAGGTTGTCCGCCTCGGCCAGCCGAGCCTCGCTGTCAGCGTTGAGCCTGAGCAGGCGCTGTTTGAGCGCGGCCAGGTTGGCGTCGATCCTGGCCTTGGCACCCGGCGCCAGGCGGCTCAGGTCGGCAGCCAACACATCGGCCATGCGCCCCAGGTTGTTGCTTGATTGCCAGGGCTGGCTGTTCAAGCCGTCGCTGACGCCCGGTTGTAAGGCGATCCCCGGCAAGCCGCCATCCACAGGCCGCGCGGCATCGACTTCGACGATACGGATGTTGCTGCGCCGTGCCACCGGGTACAGCGGGTCATCTGCCCACAGCGAGCGCAGGCCGATCGCGGCGTCGGCGTCCTGGGCCAGCGCACTCAGTGCCGGGGCGCCACGGCCGGTGAAGTAAGAGACCTGGCGTGAGCCCGGCAGATTGGCCGGCGCCGCGCGCTCCAGGTGTACATCGGTGCCTTTAAGCAGCGCCTCGGCGAGGCCAAAAGTGATCGGCAGCGAAGCCAGAACTTTGACGGGGTTGGTGGCGTGAGCGCCCGGTTTGGCGGGCTCGGCGGCCATCAGCGGTGGGGTGATCAAGCAGGCGATGGCCAGGGCCAGAGGCCGAAGAACAGAGCGCATTATCCTAGGTTCCCTTTAAGGCTGGGCACGGTGCCGCGGGCGATGGCGGCAAGGGCGAAAGCGATACCGGCCATCAGAATGATCGCGGCACCGGAGGGGATGGGCAGGTCAAAGATGATCGGCAGCAGGATCCCGCACAGGGTGCTGACGGTGGCGATCCCCACCGAGACCCAGAAGAAGCCTTTGAGCGACTGGCTTAACAGGCGCGCGGCGGCGGCGGGAATCACCAGCAAGGCGCCCACCAGAATCGCGCCG
The DNA here is from genome assembly GCF_030687575.1 of Pseudomonas sp. FP2309. Classification (NCBI taxonomy): domain Bacteria; kingdom Pseudomonadati; phylum Pseudomonadota; class Gammaproteobacteria; order Pseudomonadales; family Pseudomonadaceae; genus Pseudomonas; species Pseudomonas sp. FP2309. Next base: position 2,020,867 of record NZ_CP117439.1, read on the forward strand.
ATGACCTTGACTGCCGCCACGGTGATCAGTGTCACCAGAATCACGAACAGGTAGTCCAGGGTCTTCACCGCCACCCCACGCACCGCTGCCAGTTGCGGGTTGAAACTGGCGAGCATGATGCGGTTGTACAGTGGCAGCGCCAGGGCCATGACCAGTGAGCCGACAATCGCCAGCACCAGCAAGTCGTTGCCGTTGACCGTCAACACCGAGCCGAACAGCACGTTTTCGAGAATGTGCACGTTGATCTTGCCCGCCAGGATCAGCAGCAGGCTCGCACCCAGCGCCAGGGAGACCGACAGGAACACGCCGATCAAGGTATCCGGCGCCAGGCCTGTGCGGTTGCGCAGGTAGTTGAGCAGAATGCCGAACAACAGGCAGTAACCGAACAGGCTGCCGTAGGGCCCGGTGTAGGGTTCGCCGAGCAGGATGCCCACGGCTACGCCGGTCAATGCGGCATGGCCGACCGCTTCGGAGAAAAACGCAAAGCGCTTGACCACCACCAGAGTGCCCAGCCCCCCCAGTACCGGGCCGATCAGCAGGCCGGCGAGCAGGGCGTTGACCACAAACCCATAGGCCAGCGCCTCGGGCAGGTAGCCGGACGAGGCCCAGCCCTGGACCATTAAGCGAAACGCTTCATAACTCATTGCGCCGAGCTCCGAGGGTGGGTGGAGAACAGGGTCAGCAGGCGGTCCGGGGTCAACGCCTCTTTTGCGCTGGCGTCGAACAGCACGCGGCGGTTAAGGCCGGTGACACGGTCAGCCAGGCGGCCGACGGCTTCGAGGTCGTGTTCGATCCACAGCACGGTGATGCCAGCCAGGCGCCAGTCGTTGAGCAGGCGCTCGAAGACCTGGGTTCCCGCTTCATCGAGGGCCGACATCGGCTCGTCCAGCACCAGCAACTGCGGCGCGGGTATCAGGCCCTGGGCCAGTAATACGCGCTGACGCTCACCGCCCGACAGCGCGCCCATGCGCCGCTTGCGTTTGTCCTGCATGCCGACGCGCTCCAGCGCATCGCCAATCGCGGCGGCGTAATGCTTGGACAACCCCAGGAACGCCTGACGCCGTTGGCACATGGCGGCCATGAAATCGTCGACGGTCATCGGCAAGCCGCGGTCGAACTCCAGCGCCTGTGGCACATAGCCGATGGTGCCGGGCGTGCTCGGCCAGACCAGGCGCAAGCGGCCCTGGTGCGGGGTTTGCCCGAGCAGGGTCTTGATCAACGAGCTTTTGCCGCCACCATTGGGGCCGACCAGGGCATGGATGCTACCCGGCTGTACCTGGAACGCCACGCTGTCGAGGATCACGGTGCGGCCCAACGTCAGGGACACGTTGTCGAAATCAAGGGTGGGGCCGACGCTGGCGACCTTCAGTTGCTCGGCCGCGGTCATGCGCCCGACTCCTGAATCGCCCGGACCACGGTGTTGAGGTTGCCGGTCATTTCCACTTCGTACTTCTCAGCGCTGTATTCACCGTAGGAAATATGCGACAGCGGGTACAGCTTGACCCCCGATTCACGCTGGATGGTGTCGACGTAGGTGGAGGGGAAGTCCATCTCCGAAAAGATCACCTTCACATCCAGCGCGCGCAGTTCGTCGATGGTTTTCTTCAGTTGGCTGGGGCTGGGCTCGATACCGTGGGCGGGTTCGACCACGGCGGTCACTTCCAGGCCGAACTCACGCAGCAGGTAGTCGTAGGCCGCATGCACCGTGGCGACACGCAGGTCCGGGTTGGGCGCGCGGGTGAGTTTGGCCAAAGCCTCGGCGCGCATCTGGCGCAGGCGTTTGCCGTAGGCGCGGGCGTTTGCGGTATAGGTCTTGGCATTGTCCGGATCGAGCTTGCCCAGTTCGCGGGCGATGTTGTTGACCTGGGCAATCGAGGCGCTGATGGACAGGAAGGTGTGGGGGTTGACCACCTTGCCCGCACCGCGTGCGGCATTGCCGGTGGCGGCCAGCAGCGGCACGTTGGCGTTGGCTTCGATTACGGCAATGTCCGGGCGCTCGCTGGTGGCGATCATCCTGTCGGCGAAGTCGTCATGGCCGACGCCATTGAGCACGATCACGTCCAGGGTGCCGATACGCTTGATGTCTTCGGCGCGCGGCTCGTAGGCGTGGGGGTTGAAACCGGCCGGAATCAACGGCACCACATCGGCCTTGTCGCCGACGATATTGGCCACGTAGCTGTAATAAGGATGCAGGGTGATACCGATACGCAGGCGTTTGGCCGCCTCGGCGTGTGCCAGCGGGGCGAGCATCAGGCTGAACAGACCAACCAGCAGCAGGCGTAACAGGGGAGATGAAATGGACATGGGCAATCGGTCTTCTCGTTCAGTGACGGTGCTGGCGGGTGACGCCGGCGTCGAATTGCGCGACCACCTGCCGCCAGCCGGCTGCGATCAGCGCCTGGTCAGTGAGGTCAGTGGGGGCGGCCAGGTCTTTGCCGCGGTTGAGCCAGATATCCGGCTCGGTGCCGTGCACGCGCATCAGCAGTGAACCGCTGGTCGCGGGCGCCTGACTCAATCCCAGGTACGCCGAGGGCGTGAGCAATTGCCAGTGATGGTCGCCACGGCTGACCGAGCTGGCATCCTGAGCGAATGGCGCGAAGCCTTCTTCGGCCAGTTGCTCAGGGGTTGGCAAGGCGCTTTGCTCCTGCTGGAGCAAGTGGATCTCGTCCAGCGTCACGCGCAGGTCGGCGTAGATGCCTTGTTCGCTGGCGCTCAGGTCGCGGCGCGCGTCCAGCTGGTGGCTGGGTACTGCGGTTATTTCCTGGGATTCACCGTGCAGCGCGACCACGGTGCCAGCCACCGCGAGGATGATCAGACACAGCAGCAGGACGTAAAGGGTTTCGTGACCGGCACCGGCGGGGCGTACAACCTGAGTCGTACTCATTGGGGCTGGATATCCGCTTGGTCGATTTCCACCACATGGCCAGGGCCCGCATCAAACAGCACGTAGAACTCGGCGGACGGTTTTTTGAAGGTCAGGGTCGAATCCTGGCCGAGCTTGCCGGGTACCAGGATGGTTTCGTCGTAGCCGATCACATCCAGGGTCACGCCGGGCGCGCCACTGCCATCGGAGAAGCCTCCCTTGCACTGGATCTGCTCGCCGGGGATTTCTTTGCATTCGCACATGGGGTTGTGTGCCAGCGCGACGCTGCTCAAACCGGCACTGATTAACAGTGCGGCGCAGCCACGGGTAAGGCGCTTGAACGTCATGGTTTGACTCCTTGCTTGTTCAGCCAGGCAACAGTGGCAGGCGAGGCCTGGCTCAGCGGGATGGAACCCTGGTGCATCGTGCCGTCCCAGCCTTCCATGGTGACCCACAGTTCGGCGTCGGCGGGCGTTCGCTCAGGCACGGGCAGAGCGGCGCCCATGCGGTACGGCGTGCCGAAGAAGATCACTCCCGCAGCCCGCAGGCTGCGCGGTTTACCGATACGCAGGTAAGTGGCTTTGACCTGGTCGGCACAGGTGGCGCACAGGGCGGCATTAAAGAACTTCATGGGGCCTGCCGGGTCGGGGCGCGGGCCTTCATTGCGGAACTCAGCGAGGGTCAGGCTCCAGGGGCCAACCTGCACGTCCCCCGCCACTCGTTCGCCGATGCCCGTGTCACCGCGAAACAGCGCGGCGTCGGCGAAGTACTTGGGCATAAAGCCCAGGGGCACGAGTAACAGCAGAACATTGATATGAAAGCGCCATTTCAGCCAAAAGGCCCTCAACGGCGTCGGCGGTGCGGTGGTAGCGACCTTTTTCATGGGTTAGCCTCCGAGGTTTCAGCCTGCATGGCGGCGATGGCCTGAGGTTGGCGGGGCGCTTTTTCACTGCGCTTGAGGGCATTGACGGTGGCCAGGGCCGTGCGCTTGGTCCAGATCAGCAGGCCGCTCAGTACCATCATGCTCAGCACCAGGCCAAAGAACGCCCAGATCAGCTTGATCCAAATGCCTCCGAAGTCACCGGTGTGCAACGGGCGCATGGATTCGGTGACGAACTCCAGGGCGGTACGGTCGGACAGCAGGTGCGAGACCGCGATTTCGCCGCTATAGGGGTTGAGTTGGGCAGTCTGGTACATCAGTGGGTACCAGCCGCGGCCGCCGATCTGCAGGTGGCTGTAGGCATTGAAGGGCAGGCGCACGAAACTCGCCTCCAGCCCGGGGATGCGCTGGGTTGCAATCTTGATGGCTTCGTCCAGGGGAATCATGGGCGCCGGCACGCCCGGTGCCGAGGCCGGTACTTTGTCGCGGGCGATTACCGGGACGATGGGTTCGCTGGAAATTGAAATCTGGTTGTCGGACAGGATCGCCTCGATCAGGAACCAGATACCGGTGATGGAAATGACCGCGATAAACCAGATCGACCAGATACCGCTGAGGCGGTGGAAATCACCCCAAAAGATCCGCGCGCCGTGGCGAAAACGCAGGGTTGGTTTGAAAAAGCCTTTCCAGAAACGCTTGTAGACCACAAGCCCGGTGATCAGCGAGGCCAGCAGCGGCAGGCCGAGCAGCGATACCAGATACCAGCCCCAGCTGTAGCCATTGGTGAAGGGCACCAGCCACCAACCGTGCAGCGCGCGGGTGAATTGACGGAAGTCGAACGACGGGCTGATGCCCTGGATCGCGCCGGTATAGGGGCTGACGTAGACCTCAACCGAGCGTCCGTCGGGGTAGCTGAGGTCGACGCTGAGGGCGAAGTGCGATTCATCCGGACGGCTGAGCGATTGGACGATTACCTGGGGCTCGGCACGCTTGATGGCGCTGACCACTTGGTCGTAGCTCAGGGGTTGCGCGTCATCCGACGGCTTGCTTGCGCGGATGTCCGGGTTGGCCAGCCAGACGATTTCCTGGCTGACCACGGCCAGGGTGCCGGTGACGCAGACGATCAGTACAAAGAACCAGATGGGTAAAGCCAGCCAGCTATGTATGAGAAACCAGAGTTTGGAGCGCGACTTCTTCGACATGTGAATGAGGGTCTTGATCGGAGGAGGGCGATAGAGGCCCAAAAAAGGCCGGTCGTAGCTTTTGCTGACGCGACTGGCTGTATCTAAGTTAAGACGGATGAGAATCAAAAACCCTTAAGCTTGATATGAAAGAAAATGTTTCAAGTTTGGAGGCAGTGGGTTTTTGCGCGTGGATCAGGCGCGAAAGGAGGCAAGGGAAGTCTGGAACCGGCGCTCATCAGGGGCAGGAGCGAGCAAGCTCGCTCCTATCCATCAGCCTTGCTGGAACATCTGCGCCGCGTGGCGGCGTATGTTGTCTTCAGACAGGTCTTCTTTGTGGGTTGCAATGAACCACACGTGGCCGAACGGGTCCTTCAGCGTGCCGGAACGGTCGCCGTAAAACTGGTCCTCAGGTTCGGCGATCGACAAGAAGACTTAGCTGGGCTCCAGCAATTGCGCGCCCGGCCCGCGTTCACCCAATTGATCGTCCTGATTGCGCAGCGGACAGGCCTCCAACGACAAACAGCCGCAGCCAATGCAGCCATTGAGCTTGTCCCGTAGCAGCAATAGTTTGCTGATGCGCTCGTCCAAATCTTCGCGCCACGACGCCGACAGACGCTCCCAGTCTTTGGCGGTGGGCGTGCGGCCATCGGGCAGTGTCTGCAGCGCCTCGCCTATGGTTGCCAACGGAATGCCCAGGCGCTGAGCGATCTTGATCACCACCACGCGGCGCAACACATCCCGTGGGTAGCGCCGCTGATTACCGGCGTTGCGCCGGCTGGCGATCAGGCCCTTGGTTTCGTAAAAGTGCAGGGCGGTGACCGCCACGCCACTACGAGCCGCCAATTGGCCGACGGTGAGCTCCTTGGTAACCATGAAAACTCCGATTAAGCGCTTGACCTTGACTTAACTAGAGGTTTTACCCTGCGTGGCATCGAATCGCAAGATTCTGCCTACACAGAAAGGGGAGTATTCATGCAGGTATCAGAGAAGAGTCTCGGCTTCACTCAACTTATCGAATTTCATATCGAGCCCCTGCAACAGTTCGCCCTGGTAGCGGCCTTGTCCACCCAGAGCGAGCGCCTGGCCCAGGATCAGCGAGGGTTCTTGAGTGCCAGCGTGCAGGTCAGCGACGACGGGCGCCGGGTCCTCAATTATTTGCAATGGCAATCCCGTGCGGATGGAGAGGCGGCGTTCAGGCGCTTTGAGCGCGCAGGTGAGGATTTCTGGACGCTGATCCGCGCCCATCAGGCCACGGCCGTGACCTTTGGCTCGTTCCATGTGCTGCGCAGTTTCGAGCGCAGCCAAGACAACGCGTTGCACTGTCGCTTATATGGATAGGTGCAGCATCCGTTCACCTTGCACCGTTTCCCCGGGGCGGCGCTTGTTCACCGCCAGCTCGCCGATCTTGATCAGGCGGGTGCGCGTGACATTGCGGCTCAGGCCCAGCAGGTTGGCGGTATGCACCTGGTTGTAGTGGCTGAAGCGATAGCCCGCGCGCAGCAAGGCGTCTTCGACCTTTTCATGCAGGGCGCCGGCCTGTTCTTCGAAGAGCTTTTGAAATGCGCGTTCGAGCAAAGCTTCGGCGCTGTTGTCGCTGCCGTGTTGGCTGTCGTCCTGACGCTCGATGCGCAGGTTTGACAGGCGTAAGTCGTCCCGTTCGATCACGCCGTTACGGCAGATCAGCAGGGTGTGGTGAATCACGTTTTCCAGTTCGCGGATATTGCCCGGCCAGCTGTAGCTCTTGAGCTTGTGTTCGGCCTCGCGGCTGAGGGTGATCGGGCCGTAGCCCAGTCGCCTGCTGTAGGCTTCGATAAAGTGACGGGTCAGCGGCAGGATATCGCCGGGGCGGTCGCGCAGCGGGCTGAGTTCCAGGCTGACCACGTCGAGGCGGTAATACAGGTCTTCGCGGAAATGCCCCGCGTTAATGGCTTTTTCCAGTTGCACGTTGGTCGCGGCCACTACGCGCACGTCTATTGGAATGCTCTTGCGCGATCCCAGGCGCACCACTTCGCGCTCCTGCAATACACGCAGCAGTTTGACCTGAATGGCCATCGGCAAATCGCCGATCTCATCCAGGAACAGCGTCCCACCGTCCGCCTCTTCGAACCAGCCGGCCTTGGCGCTGAGCGCACCGGTAAACGCGCCTTTTTCATGGCCGAACAGTTCGGCTTCTACCAGAGATTCGGAAAACGCTCCGCAGTTCACCGCCACAAACGGCCGGTTGCGCCGCGCGCTGAGGTTGTGAATATGGCGCGCCACCAGCTCTTTGCCCGTGCCGGTCTCGCCGATGATCAGCACGCTGGCTTCGCTGGGTGCCACTTGCTGGATATGGTCGAGCAACGCCTGGGATTTGGGGTCTTCGAAGACCTGTGCCGTGGCGCGAATAGAGGTCGCGAGGGCGGGCGAGGGCGGTAAGGTTAAAAGCTGCATGGGCACCTCTTTTTATGAGTAGAACGTTGCAGTCGACAGGACCTGGCCGCTAATAAATCGCGCAGGCGCTCGATCGTTGGCACTGGAGCCCAGGCGATTACCGAAGAGTCTTCGTACGAGTGCCCGGTAAGAATCAACGCGGCGTGGTAACTGCTGCTGTCAGCCGCTTGTGCTGCAGGTCCAACGCTGAAAATGCCGTTATCTGGCTGTTGATTTGTTGAATGCCTGTTGCCTGCGCAGCAGTGGTGGCTTGCCGTGGGGTCATATATAGAAGGTTACGGTTATTCCGTAAATGAATGTATTTGAATATTTATAGATCTTAAAGAAATATAAATGGGCGCTATGGAGGCGCTCGCAGCGGTTGATAGCGACTATCACGGACGGTGATTTTTCACTGAGCAAGGCCGGGCGTAGCCTGTGTTCATCGACTCCTCCTCTCTTTCGCAGGGCCGCCGTCATGAACCGATTTTTCGTTGTTAGCTTATTGCTTGTCAGCTCTCTACTCGCGGGGTGTGCGACCCACCCCTCACCTGAGTCGCGTCCGTACACGGCCGAAGAAACCAAGCAACTGGCGCTGGAAGCGCTGAGCCGCCGTGGGTTGTCGTTTGATGAATATCAACAGCAGCGCGCCGCACTGAACGGTCAGCCACAGAAGCCTTTCGGCTTTGATCGTCAGGGCGAAATGAATGCTGAACGTAGCGTGACGTTGCATGGTCGTCCCAGTTGATCCCGCGCTCAATAACAAAAAGCCCGAGGCTTCCCTTAAGGAACCTCGGGCTTTTTGTTTGCCCTGGCGTTACTTCAGCCTGTTAAGCTGAATTTCAGGAGCGTTCCTACGCACATTTACTTAAAGTGACCCTTCTTCAATGGCATTCGATCAGGTAAACCTGACGTCCTCTGTTCCTGTCGATGCCCCTGAGACGCTGCTCTCGGGAACCTGCTCTGCGAGTCATTACGTCATGAATAAACGTCCTTTGTATTTCGACTACGCCGCCACGACGCCGGTGGATGAGCGGGTCATCCAGGTCATGGTCGAGTGTCTGGGTTTCAACGCCAATTTCGGTAATCCGGCCTCCAGTTCCCATGCGTTCGGCCAGGCAGCCCGGCATACGGTTGAGCAGGCGCGTCGCCAAGTGGCCGAGTTGGTAGGGGCCCGGCCTGAGCAGATCGTCTGGACCTCCGGTGCCACAGAATCCAACAACCTCGCCATCAAGGGCGTGGCCCAGGCTCGGGGCGTGCCGGGCGGGCATATCATCACCAGCCAGATCGAGCACAAGGCCACTTTGGACACCGCGCGCCAGTTGCAGGAGGCCGGCGTGGCCGTGACCTACCTGGTGCCGGATGCCGACGGGCTGATCAGTGCCGACGCGGTCAGTGAGGCTTTGCGTGACGACACCTTTCTGGTCTCGTTGATGTTGGTGAACAACGAACTGGGTACCCTCAACGATATTCCCGCCATCGGTGCGCGGGTACGTGAGCACGGCGCGTTACTGCATGTGGATGCGGCGCAGGGGGCTGGCAAAGTTGCGATCGATCTGGCGCAGTGGCCAGTGGATTTGATGTCGTTTTCCGCACATAAGGTGTATGGCCCCAAGGGCATAGGTGCGCTGTACGTCGGGCCACGGGCACAGCAGAAAGTGTTGGCGCAAATTCACGGTGGTGGGCACGAGGGAGGCTTGCGCTCCGGTACCCTGGCCACCCACCAGATCGCGGGTATGGGTGCGGCGTTCGCCTTGGCGGCACAATCGTTTGCCGAAGAAAAAGCGCTTATCGTCGCGCTGCGTCGCCGTCTTCTGGATCAGTTGGCCTTGGTGGCCGGTGTACGCCTCAATGGCAGCGCCACGCAGCGTATTCCCCACACCTTGAGCCTGACCTTCGGCGAAGGCGAATTCAATGCTGCAGCCTTGAGTGCAGGGATGGCGTTTTCCGCGACATCGGCTTGCAATTCTGCGAGCAATGCACCGTCCCATGTGCTGCTGGCGCTTGGGCATGACGCCAGCAGCGCCGGGCGTACCATTCGCTTGAGCCTGGGACGGTTCACTACGGAGCAGGATATCGACAGGGCCGTTCAATTGATCAAGGCCGCGCTCGCCAGTGCACCGGCGTTCTGGGCTGTTTGATTTTTTACATAATAATGATGAGTGGTTAGCAGGAGACACAATGAGCACGCAGTCTTTGACCCATGGAACGGTTCCCCAGCGCCTGGCGCGCACCCGTGAACTGATGAGCCGCGAGGGTATCAACGCCTTGCTGGTGCCGTCGGCCGACCCGCATCTGTCCGAGTATCTACCGGGTTACTGGCAGGGGCGCCAATGGTTGTCGGGCTTCCATGGCTCGGTGGGGACGTTGATTGTCACCGCGGATTTCGCCGGTGTGTGGGCCGACAGCCGCTATTGGGAGCAGGCGACCAAAGAACTCAAAGGCAGCGGCATCGAGTTGGTGAAGTTGCAGCCGGGCCAGCCCGGACCGCTGGAGTGGCTGGCCGAGCAGACGCCGGAAGGTGGCGTGGTGGCAGTGGACGGCGCGGTGATGGCGGTGGCTTCGGCGCGCACCTTGGGTGGCAAGCTGGCCGAGCGCGGCGCGCGACTGCGTACGGATATCGACCTGCTCAATGAGGTCTGGCAAGACCGTCCTGCGCTGCCGAACCAACCGATTTATCAACACTTGCCTCCGCAGGCGACTGTCAGCCGCGGCGAAAAACTCGCGGCACTGCGTGCCAGTTTGCAAGAGAAGGGGGCCGATTGGCATTTCATCTCGACCCTGGATGACATCGCTTGGTTGTTTAACCTGCGTGGTGGCGATGTTTCGTTTAATCCAGTGTTCGTATCCTTTGCGTTGATCAGTCAGCAACAGGCCATGCTGTTTGTGGCGCTGAGCAAAGTCGATGCTGACTTGCGCGCTGTGCTCGAGCAGGATGGCGTGACATTGCGCGACTACAGCGAAGTGGCGGGCGCGCTGCGTGCGGTGCCGTCGGGCGCCAGCTTGCAGGTTGATCCCGCCCGCGTGACTGCCGGATTGCTGGAAAACCTGGCGGCCGGTGTCAAGCTGATCGAAGGACTTAACCCGACCACACTGGCCAAATCCCGTAAGAGCCTGGCTGACGCAGAGCATATCCGCCAAGCCATGGAACAGGATGGAGCGGCCTTGTGTGAATTCTTCGCCTGGCTCGAAGGTGCGCTGGGCCGTGAGCGCATCACTGAACTGACCATCGACGAGCACCTGACTGCCGCGCGCGCGCGCCGCCCCGATTATGTGTCGCTGAGCTTCAACACCATCGCTGCATTCAATGCCAATGGCGCCATGCCGCATTACCATGCCACCGAAGAAGAACATGCCGTGATCGAAGGCGATGGCTTGCTGTTGATCGATTCGGGCGGCCAGTACTTGGGCGGCACTACCGACATCACGCGGATGGTGCCAATCGGTACGCCGAGTGAGGAGCAGAAGCGCGACTGCACCCGTGTCTTGAAGGGGGTTATTGCACTATCCCGCGCGCATTTCCCTAAAGGTATTCTGTCGCCGTTGCTGGATTCCATCGCCCGCGCGCCGATCTGGGCAGAGGGCGTGGACTACGGCCACGGCACTGGGCATGGCGTAGGCTATTTCCTCAATGTGCATGAGGGGCCGCAAGTGATCGCCTATCAGGCCGCGACCGCACCACAGACAGCGATGCAACCGGGCATGATCACCTCGATTGAGCCGGGTACGTATCGTCCTGGACGTTGGGGCGTTCGTATCGAGAATCTGGTGTTGAACCGTGAAGCGGGCAAGACCGAGTTCGGTGAGTTCCTCAAGTTCGAAACCCTGACCCTCTGCCCTATCGACACCCGCTGTCTGGAGCCTTCGCTGCTCACGGCGGATGAGCGTGAGTGGTTCAATGCGTACCATACCGAAGTGCGTGAGCGTCTGAGCCCGCTGCTTGATGGCGCTGGGTTGGCGTGGTTGCAGTTGCGGACGGCGGCCATTTGATCGGTTGAACTTCCGCAGGCTGTTAAGGGCGTCGCGCTCGGGCGCCTAAGACTCGTTTGTCGAACGGCCGCGGCTGGGAAGGCATTAATAGGAGCAGCCGTAGGTGGCTGCTCGGGGGGGTTACTTACAAATAACGATCATGCTGCGGCTGGTGTAGCCGGCAGGATTGAGGCCGAAGGGATAGTCGCCTGGCTCCTCGGAATTGTCCCCGGATTTGGCGATAACCCGGTAGCCCTTGGTGCCGCATGAATTGGTTGCGCTTGTGTAGCACTGGTCCCAGGAAGAGGAGAGACCGGAGCAGTTGATGTGCAGCCCTTTTTTTCCCCGTTTTACCTCTGTCTTGGTAGTCGCAGCACAACCAGCCATGGCCACGACCATTAACAGTATCAAAATTCGCTTCATTCCTATCCTTAATAGCCGCTTCGCACTACATGAAGCCGGCTCTACTCGCTCTCGAGTGTAGCGTTCGTGCTGTCCTTGTCGAAAATCTCCATGAATGACATTCGTTTGCAGGCTAAACATGGCCTAAATGAGCAATAAATACCAGAGCTACGTTCAAAGATGATTCAGTCCGCGGGAACCAGCGGCCTGGACTCATCGCGCATCGTCAGAGTCGCACCCACCGACGCGAGGATAATGCAGGTGATGGCCAGCCATTGGGCCAGTGACAGGTGCTCTTGAAGGAAAAAAAGGCCCGAAAGCGCGCCGAATGCGGGTTCGATACTCATAAGGGTGCCGAACGTGCGTGCGGGGAGTCGTGTCAGTGCAACCATCTCCAGGGTGTAGGGCAGGGCAGTGGATAGAATGGCGACGCCGATGGCGACGGGAATCAGGCCAGGGGTCAGTAATGCGCTGCCGGCATGAACGATTCCGATAGGCGCGACAAACAGGGCGGCGATCATTACGCCGAGGGCGGCGGTCTGAACACCGTTGTCGTTACCGGCCTTCTGTCCGAACAGAATGTAGAGAGCCCAGCAAACGCCGGCCCCTAATGCGTAGGCGGCGCCAACTAAATCGATACCGCTGCTGGCGTCCCCCATGGGAATCAGCAGGAGCAGCCCGATGATTGCGAGCCCAATCCAAAAAAAATCCACTGCCCGGCGCGATGCATAGATCGCTACGGCGAGCGGGCCTGTGAATTCCAGGGCTACCGCGATACCCAGCGGCACACTGCGCAAGGACATATAGAAGAGGAAGTTCATACCGCCCAATGCCATCCCGTAGATGATCACGGTGCGCAATGAGCTGGCCGTCAACTTGGCACGCCACGGGCGCAATATAAGCAGCATGATCACGCTGGCAAAAATCAAACGCAGGGTCGTAGTCCCCTGTGCGCCGACAATAGGGAACATGCTCTTGGCCAATGAGGCGCCTGACTGGATGGAGGCCATGGCGATCAGCAGAAGACCAACAGGAAACAGTGCCGAGGTTAGACGGCGGGAGGAGATGGTCATGGGGCTGGTCCGATGTCATAGGTGAATAGCAGGGGCGCTATGATGCTCAACTGTCTGTGTTTGGGCAATATATTGCTCAGTCTCTTGTTGCTTCGCTGTCCTATATAGAGGAAGTGGACGGTTTTAGCGTTCTTGATAGAAAAACCAAATAAATGGTTGACGCCAGATTCTGGAAGCCTATAATTCGCCCCACTTCCGGCGCAGTCGAAACGGAAAACTCTTTGGTAAACAATGAGTTAAGCGGTTTTCGGCAGTAAGGTGCTTCAGTTCATCGAAGCCAAAAGGAAGTTGAAAAAGAGGTGTTGACAGCAGCGTGTAACGCTGTAGAATTCGCCTCCCGCTGAAGAGAGATCTGAAGCGCAAGTGGTTGAAGTTGTTGGAGAAATCTTCGAAAGCTTCTGAAAATAATCACTTGACAGCAAATGAGGCTGCTGTAGAATGCGCGCCTCGGTTGAGACGAAAGCTCTTAACCAACCGCTCTTTAACAACTGAATCAAGCAATTCGTGTGGGTGCTTGTGGAGTCAGACTGATAGTCAACAAGATTATCAGCATCACAAGTTACTCCGCGAGAAATCAAAGATGTAACCAACGATTGCTGAGCCAAGTTTAGGGTTTCTTAAAAACCCAAAGATGTTTGAACTGAAGAGTTTGATCATGGCTCAGATTGAACGCTGGCGGCAGGCCTAACACATGCAAGTCGAGCGGTAGAGAGAAGCTTGCTTCTCTTGAGAGCGGCGGACGGGTGAGTAATGCCTAGGAATCTGCCTGGTAGTGGGGGATAACGTTCGGAAACGGACGCTAATACCGCATACGTCCTACGGGAGAAAGCAGGGGACCTTCGGGCCTTGCGCTATCAGATGAGCCTAGGTCGGATTAGCTAGTTGGTGAGGTAATGGCTCACCAAGGCGACGATCCGTAACTGGTCTGAGAGGATGATCAGTCACACTGGAACTGAGACACGGTCCAGACTCCTACGGGAGGCAGCAGTGGGGAATATTGGACAATGGGCGAAAGCCTGATCCAGCCATGCCGCGTGTGTGAAGAAGGTCTTCGGATTGTAAAGCACTTTAAGTTGGGAGGAAGGGCAGTTACCTAATACGTGATTGTTTTGACGTTACCGACAGAATAAGCACCGGCTAACTCTGTGCCAGCAGCCGCGGTAATACAGAGGGTGCAAGCGTTAATCGGAATTACTGGGCGTAAAGCGCGCGTAGGTGGTTTGTTAAGTTGGATGTGAAATCCCCGGGCTCAACCTGGGAACTGCATTCAAAACTGACTGACTAGAGTGTGGTAGAGGGTGGTGGAATTTCCTGTGTAGCGGTGAAATGCGTAGATATAGGAAGGAACACCAGT